>ONYR01000254.1 GCA_900322165.1 uncultured Eubacteriales bacterium | reverse complement strand
CGCGACCTGCAACGTGTTCCGTCTTGCAGCGCAGCAGCAGGAGTACGAGGATCACACGTTCGTGGTCGATTCCCGCAACCTTTCGACTGGTATCGGCCTGATCATTCTTGAGGCAGCCCGTCTGCGCGACGAAGGCAAGAGTGCAGCTGAGATCGCCGAAAGACTGAAAACCTACATCGACCGCTCCCGCGCGAGCTTTGTCATCGATACGCTCGTATATCTCGCCCGCGGCGGACGCTGCTCGACCGTTACCGCGCTGCTCGCGTCCACGCTGAAGATCAAACCGAAGATCGTCGTCGAAAAGGGCGCGATGCATGTTGCCAACAAGTACCGCGGCAAGATGGACGCGGTCTACCTGAAATATGCCAAGGACATGGAGCCGTCGCTCTTGAAGGCGGAGAAGGCTCATGTTTTCATCACCCACTCCGGCGTTCCCGCTCAGGATATTCTGGCAGTCAAGAGCTACCTGGAGTCCCTGCATCACTTTGATGAGATCCATGTCACCCGTGCCGGCAGTGTCATTTCGAGCCACTGCGGCCCCGGAACGCTCGGCGTTCTGTTTATCGCAGGCAAAGAATAATTCGCTGGGAGGATCGCTGTGTCTTCGTTACGTACATTTTGGATGAGGCTGAAAAACGGCAGCATTAAGCGTATGATTCACAATGTGAACCTTGTTCACAAGGAATCAGGCAAAAGCCGCCTGCTGCTTTATCCGGATGTTCTTTACTGGATGCTCGGGAAGGGCTACGGCTATCTGGAGTATTATACCTACGGTTTCGCTTATATCGGGAAGGGAAAGCGCCTGACGTTCATGAACATGAATGAACATCTGGCGATGACCCGCAAGCTCAACAACCGGGATTATTACGACGTTTTCGATGATAAATGTCAGTTCTACCGCACGTTCAGGGATTTCCTGAAACGGGATTATGTGGATCTGCATGACGGCCCGGAAGCGTTTGAAGCGTTCTGCCAAAAGCACCCGGTCTTCTTTGTGAAGCAGCCGGTATCCTACGGCGGCATGGGCGTGAAAAAGATCAAGCTCAGCCCGGAGGAAGACCTTAAAGCCTTGTTTATGTCGCTGACAGAGAATGGGTTTTATCTGGCGGAAGAGGTGATCGTGCAGGATGAGAAGATGGCTTCGCTGAATCCGGCTTCGGTCAACACGATCCGCATTGTAACGATCGTTTCCGATACGGGCAAGGTGCACGTTGTCTATGCGCTTCTGCGCGTTGGAAGCGGGAAGAACGACGTCGACAATGTCTCGAGCGGCGGCATGTACACGCTGCTGAGCGAGGAGGGCGAAACGAGTTATCCGTTCTTCTGCGACAAGGATGTGGCTTACTACGAGAAGCATCCGGTCACGGGTCAGGATCTCCTTCATTTCCACGTGCCTCAGTATGATGAGGCGGTCAAAATGTGCGAGGAGGCCGCGCGTGTTGTCCCGCAGATGCGCTACATCGGCTGGGACATTGCGATTACTAAGAACGGTCCGGTCATGGTCGAGGGAAACAACCTGCCCGGGTACGATATGTGCCAGAACCACCGCTTCCACGAGGACGGCTGCGGCTTGAAAGAACGTTTCCGCCAGATCATTGAGGACTGAGCCGCCCGGCCGAAATCAAAAAACAACAATAAAAACAACAATAAAAAGGCTGCGAAGGATTTCATTCAAGATGAATGCTTCGCAGCCTTGCTTTTTGTGTTGTGTGTGGCGAGCGCCTTACTTCTTTGCGGCTTCCTTGGCAGCCTTCTTCGCCTGCTTGGCTTTTTCCTTGGCGATGGCTTCCTTGCGGTCGCGTTCTTCCTGCTCGCGGCGGGAGTTCTGATAGTCGTTCAGCTTGTCGTTGATCTTGTCGCGCCAGGTCTTCTTGCGCTCGAAGACGATCTTCTTTTCACCCTTCTTCTGCGTGGAGAAGCCGAGGATGTAGCCGCCGGAGACCTCGAGGCGGACGCTGGTTTTCAGCGGGATCGCTTCGAAAACGGGCTTGTCGCAGAACATCGTGACGATCTGCGGACCGGCCTTGATCTTGACAAGTGGCATCTTGATGAAGCGGTAGCGCTTGGGCATCTGGTCGATGACTGACTTGGGGAAGTTGGCTTCGGTGATCTTAGCCTTTTTCTTATCGATGATGTAAGCCTGAATAAACTGGCGGTTCTGGTCGATCAATGCCTGAGATTCCGCCTGCTTTTTCTGCAAACGTTTGCCCAGGAAATAAAGCACAACAAGAATTACCGCGATAATGGCGAGTACGGTAAAAAATATTCCGAGACCGTCCAAGAGAAGACCTCCTTTGAATTGGAAAAAATAGCGCGGACAAACGATCTGTCTGCGTCACAGGATAGTTTATTATAATTTAAGGACTTCGTCAACCGCTTTTTGTTGAAATAAAGGAAACGGTTGGAGTATACTAACCATCGTGAATGTAAAGATCTGCCGAAAGGAGGGAGAGCATATGGGAGAGATCAGTCCGGAGCTTGTATGGTCGTATGTCATTCAGGTGATCTTCTGGGGCAACATTCTTCTTGGAACCGTGCTTGTGTTTGCGGAGCACCGCAATCCGAGCTCGACCTGGGCCTGGCTTCTCGTGCTGTATTTCATCCCGGTTCTTGGCTTTTTGCTCTACCTTTTCTTCGGTCAGGATCTGCGCAAACGCCACCTGTTCAAGGCGAAGCAGCAGGAGGATCAGACGGCCATCGCCCGCTATCAGGCGGAGAACATCGATGAGGGAAAAACGGTTTCGGACCGCGTCAAAAAGCGTTATTATGATATGATACGCATGCTGCTGCAAAGCGCGAGCGCGGTCGTGACGGACCGAAACGAGGTCGATCTGTTTTCGGACGGGACAGATAAGTTTGAAGCGCTGATCACAGACCTGAAAGCGGCGGATTCGTATATCTGGATGCAGTACTATATCTTCCACAACGATGAGCTCGGCAAACGCATCATGGATGTCCTTGTCGAGAAAGCGAAGCAGGGCGTGGACGTTCGGCTCATCACCGACGGCATGGGCTCACGCCGTGAGCCAAGACGCTTCTTCCGCCGGCTCGAGAAGGCGGGCGGCCATGTTGTCGTGTTCTATAAACTGCTGCTGCCGTGGATCTCCGTGCGCATCAACTTCCGAAACCATCGTAAAAACGTTGTGATCGACGGAAAGATCGGCTATGTCGGCGGGTTCAACGTCGGAGATGAATATCTTGGCAAGGGCAAGCTCGGCTACTGGCGCGATACACATCTTCGGGTGCAGGGTGATGCGGTCGCGGAGCTCGCGATGCGGTTTGTGCTTGACTGGAACTATGCTTCCCCGGATAAGATCGATTCAGCGGACTTCTACCATCGTGACCGGTCGAAGGACGAGGTGATCCCTTGCCTGCATCAGGACGGAAAGCTTCACGCGCATCATCAAAACGTCATCATGCAGATCGTCTCGAGCGGCCCGGACTCCGAATACCAGAACATCCGCAACGGCTATATTAAGATGATCAATGAGGCGGAGCATCACGTCTTTATCGAGTCTCCGTATCTGGTGCTTGACGAGGCCGTGATGGAGACCTTGAAGGTCGCCGCGCTCTCAGGGATCGACGTGAGGATCATCATTCCCACGAAGCCGGACCACCTTGGCATTGACGGCGCGAACATGTCATTCGTCGGCGAGCTTCTGCCGGCAGGCGTTCGCATCTTCCGCTACAAGGACGGCTTTGTCCACAGCAAAACGATCCTCGCGGATGATCAGCTTTGCGCAGTCGGAACCGCGAACATGGACGTGCGGAGCTTCAAGCTTGATTTTGAGGTCAGCGCGTTCATCTACGATAACGGGATCAACGCGGAGCTGACCCGCGAATTTATCAAAGATCAGGCGGCGTCGGAGGAGATCACCTGGGAGATCTATCAGAACCGGTCCCTCTGGATGCGGTTCAAGCAGTCGCTGATGCGCCTTATCAGCCCGCTGCTGTAAGTTTAAAGTTTGAAGAAAAATCAGAAAACACCACAGGATGAGGGGAAAGCGAGACTGTGTTAAAAGTCTGGCAAAACCACAACATCTTGTGGTGCTTATTTACGCAGGCAACAAAATAAACGATTTTTGTCTTGACTTTACCTGCACGTCTGGTATAATGTTTCTAATCGCGCCTTGGTGGGCGCATTCGTTTGTCTGAATAAAAAATATATATATGTATCGGTGAGGAGAAAGACCCATGAAGATCATTAAGCGAAACGGAGCGGAAGAGACCTTTAACAAACAAAAGATCGAGGCCGCGATCGAAAAGGCGAACCTTGCGACGGACGGAAAGCCGGAGCTGATCCACGAACAGATCGTCGCGATCGCTGCCATTATTGAAAACTACTGCAATGAGATCCCGCGCGCGCTCAGCGTCGAGGAGATCCAGGAGCTTGTCGAGACGCAGCTGATGCGCCACGGCGCCTACGAGACCGCGAAGCGCTACATTCGTTACCGCTACACGCGCAACATTCAGCGTGCGACCAACACGACCGATGACAAGATCCTCTCCCTCATCGAGTGCAACAACGAAGAGGTCAAGCAGGAGAATTCCAATAAAAACCCCACCGTCAACAGTGTGCAGCGCGACTATATGGCCGGTGAGATCAGCCGTGACCTGACTGAGCGCGTACTGCTGCCGAGGGATATCGTCGAGGCGCACCGCGCAGGCATCATCCACTTCCACGACAGCGATTACTATGCACAGCACATGCACAACTGCGACCTTGTCAACCTCGAGGATATGCTGCAGAACGGCACCGTCATCAGCGGTACCATGATCGAAAAGCCGCACAGCTTCTCGACCGCCTGCAACATCGCAACACAGATCATCGCGCAGGTCGCTTCGAACCAGTACGGCGGTCAGTCCATCAGCCTGACGCACCTGGCACCGTTCGTGCAGGTCAGCCGTGAGAAGATCCGCGAGAGCGTCCTCGAAGAGTTTGCCCTTGCCGGCACGCAGCCGAGCGAGGAAGTGCTTCACAAGATCGTCGAGAACCGTCTCCGCCAGGAGATCAACCGCGGCGTGCAGACCCTGCAGTATCAGGTCGTCACGCTCATGACAACCAACGGTCAGGCTCCGTTCATCACCTTCTTCATGTACCTGAACGAGGCGAGAAGCGAGCAGGAGAAGGCCGATCTGGCAGTCATTATCGAAGAAGTGCTCCTGCAGCGCTACGAAGGCGTCAAGAACGAAGCCGGCGTGTGGGTCACCCCTGCGTTCCCGAAGCTGATCTATGTGCTTGAACCCGACAATATCGAAGAGGGCACGAAATACTGGTATCTGACCGAACTCGCAGCAAAGTGCACGGCCCGCCGCCTTGTTCCGGATTACATTTCCGAAAAGATCATGAAGGAACTGAAGATCGATGACAACGGGGAAGGCCAGTGCTACACCTGCATGGGCTGCCGTTCCTTCCTGACTCCTTATGTTGATGAAAACGGCAAGCCGAAGTACTACGGCCGCTTCAACCAGGGCGTTGTCACGATCAACCTTGTCGACGTGGCCTGCACGGCCTGCCAGGACGGACGCTCCGAGAAGCGTTTCTGGGAAGTCCTTGACGAGCGCCTCGAGCTGTGCCACCGTGCACTGCAGTGCCGTCACAAGCGTCTTCTCGGCACCTTGTCTGACGCCGCACCGATCCTCTGGCAGCACGGTGCGCTCGCACGCCTCAAGAAGGGCGAGCCGATCGATAAGCTGCTCTTCGGCGGTTATTCCACGCTGTCGCTTGGCTATGCCGGCCTGTGGGAGTGTGTCTACGAGGTCACCGGTCATAAACTCACCGAGGAGGCCGGCAAGGAGTTCGGTCTGCGCGTGATGCAGGCGCTGAACGATGCCTGCATGAAGTGGCGGAAAGCGGAGAACATCCACTATTCGCTCTACGGAACCCCGCTCGAGTCTACGACCTACAAGTTCGCGAAGTCGCTCCAGAAGCGCTTCGGCATCATCCCGGGCGTCACGGACCGCAACTATATCACCAACTCCTACCATGTTCATGTCACCGAGGAGATCAACGCGTTCGATAAGCTGAAGCTCGAGAGTGAGTTCCAGAAGCTTTCGCCCGGCGGCGCGATCAGCTACGTCGAGGTCCCGAACATGCAGAGCAATATCGACGCAGTGCTCGAGGTCATGAAGTACATTTACAACAACATCATGTACGCCGAGCTTAACACCAAGAGCGATTACTGCCAGGTCTGCGGTTACGACGGGGAGATCCAGATCGTGACCGACGATGACGGCAAGCTCGTCTGGGAGTGCCCGAACTGCCACAACCGTGATCAGTCCAAAATGAACGTAGCGCGCCGCACCTGCGGTTACATCGGTACCCAGTACTGGAACCAGGGCCGCACGCAGGAGATCAAGGAGCGTGTCCTTCATCTTTAATCAATCGGAGGCAACGACCATGAAACCTTCAAAGAAACGTTTTCTGAGATGGATCCTTTGCCCGCTGATCCTGAGCCTTTTGCTTCAGACCGGCTGCGTCAGTGCGGTGCTGAGATACATCGCGGACAATGCCCGCAGCGAGAGCTCATCCTACACTGAATCGTCGGAGTCGTCCTGGTGGAGTGAATCTTCATCCGAGTCCTCCGTCTGGTGGTCCGAATCCTCTTCTGAATCCTCGGAATGGTTCGAATCGTCTTCTGAATCCTCGGAATGGTCCGAATCCTCCGCGTGGGCGGAGTCTTCCGAGTCTTCGGAATATTCGGAGTCCTCAGAGTGGAGCGAGTCCTCGAACTGGACGGAGTCTTCGGAATCTTCCTCCTGGACTGAGTCTTCGACAACGACGCAGACCTATCATCCGAACCTTGGCACCGCGGGCGAGATCGAAGGCCGCACGATCCTTGTCTCGATCTTTGTCAACAACACAAGATACAGCTGGAATTTTGACGATGACGCGGACTTCCAGACCTACAGCGAGCTGTATTATCATCTGAAGACCGCCGCAGAGTGGATCGAGAGTACCTGTGCGAGCTGGGGAACGCAGACGGAGATCGTCTGGGATTGGTACAACAATAAGGATCTTTACTACGTGGCGAATTTCGATATTCCGATGAATGGGGCCACAAGCACCCGCTACGGAGAGATCTACGACTGGCTCGTCACGAACATTCCGACCGAAACGCTGCTGGAGACTTACGATGCTGACAATATTATCTACATGTGGTATGTTGACACGACGCTCGACGAAGAGGAA
Organism: uncultured Eubacteriales bacterium; assembly: GCA_900322165.1. Lineage (GTDB taxonomy): Bacteria > Bacillota > Clostridia > Lachnospirales > Bianqueaceae > RUG760. Next base: position 3,240 of record ONYR01000254.1, on the reverse strand, counting down.
AACAGCTTCGCCTTCCAGTTTGACTATTCCGGTCTGACCGAGGGGCAGGTCGGATACGAGGGTGTCTGGTTCAATGTGCGGCACGATGGGTTTTCGATGGGCGCTCCGACGCTTGCACACGAGATCCTGCACCTGTTCGGGGCACGGGATCTGTATTACACGGACAACTACATCACGCAGGAATATATGGATTACCTGGTCTCGATCGGGTCTGAGGACATCATGTACATGGTCTACGATGACCCCGACAATATCATTGAGACCTTCTCAGAGCTGGACGCATACTACGTAGGACTGACGAATTATTCCTACGATCAGCAGCGCTTCGGCCTGGGCGTCAGTCCGCATATCTGGTAAATTTCAAAGAGGATCACCGATGGTGATCCCTTTGGCATAATTGAGGAGGAACGCACATGAGAGTTCGTACGATCGTTACGCAGGACGCGGAGATCGATGACCGCAATTCGCTGAGGCATTTTCTCTTTTACGCCAACGAGGTCGATCTGGAGGGAATCGTCCAGACCTCCTCAAAGTTCCACTGGCTGGGAGTCCCCGGATGCGACAAAGCGTATGTCGCGATGGAAGGAGAGTTCCCCGGAGAAGAGCCCGGAGAGTATGATAAGCCGTACCGCTGGCCGGGCTATGCGTGGATGTGGGAAGTGCTGGATGATTACGAAAAGGACTACCCGTACCTGATGCAGCAGGCGGAGGGCTATCCGGCGCCGGATTATCTTCGGTCGATCACCAAGGTCGGCAATATCGGCTACAAAGGGGAAATGGATGCGCCGAGCGAAGGCTCGGAGCTGATCCGGAAAGCCATTCTGAAAGAGGATGAGCGGCCGCTTTACATTCAGGTCTGGGGCGGATGCAACACGATCGCCCGGGCGCTGATGGATATCGAGACCGAGTACCGGGACAAGCCGGAGTGGGAGGCGCTTCACCGCCGGATCAGTGAAAAAGTGGTGCTGACCGCCTGTGGGGAGCAGGATGAAACCTACCGCACCTACATCGCCGAGGTCTGGCCGGACATGCTGTTTGTCAAGACGCTGCAGATGATGAGCTACGCTTATCCGTGGTATGTGATGCCGGAGAGCGAGAGCAAGGACTGCCTGCGCGGGTCGTTTATGAAAGAGGAGCTGCTGTCTTCAAAGAGTGCGCTGGTGAGTCAGTACGCGACCTGGATGGACGGACAGGTCTACCCGGGAGAAGGGCCGGACGCCCAGTTCGGATCGAACCCGAACATTGTCAACGAATGGTTCGGGGCCACGCTGCTTCCGGAGAAGCCGCAACAATATGATTTCCTTTCCGAGGGCGATTCGCCGACCTTTATCCCGCTTTTAAACTGGGGATTCCGCACGCTGGAGGATTTCAGCTTCGGCGGCATGGCCGGGCGGTATCACCGTGTGGAAGGCGAGGTCAACTCCAAGGGAGAGCGGCTGAACATGTGGGATGTCTCGAAAGATCGGTTTACCGGTCGGGACGGAAACACGGTGGAGACCGAATCGATGTGGCCGCATGTTGCGGAGGTCCAGCGGGATTTTGCTGCGCGTGCCGCGTGGGCGGATCCGGAGCGAAAAAAAGAAGCGGAGCACGCTCCGTCCTTGCAGGTTGCTGAAGGAGTGGATGGTGCTGCGCTTCCGGGAGAGGACTTGGTGTTCCACGTCAGTGCGATGAGCCGCGATCCCTACGAGGTGAACCTTACCGCCTGCGTGTACGAAGACGCGAGCAGTGAGTATGCGAAGGATGCGGAAATCGAGCTGTGCACGGATAAATCCGCGGATATATCCGCGGAGGAGGATCAAAGCCCTGACGTCAAGGCTAAGGCGATGCTTCGTGTGAGCGTGCCTGCGTCCTGTGCGAAGGGCGATGTGATCCATGTCCTTGTCAAGGCGGAGTCCCAAGGACATTACCGCCTGGTACAGTACAGGCAGATCATTGTGACCGTTCAATAAGAGAGCTTACGAAGCCGGTTTGTTAATGCGATTGCATTTTCAGACCGGCTTTTTGCGCGGTAACGGTGTGCGCGATCGGTTTCCAGCTCGTGTTGACAAACAGCGCGGCGAAGGAAATCGGGATGTAGGTGAACATGAACAGCGGGAACGTGAAGGTGTAGAGGATCTTTTTCACGGGCGTTGTCTGGATGTTCTTCCACTCGGTGATGGTCGTAATGACACCGACGATGAATAGCAGGCTGTACATCTGCAGGAGCATGCCGCCGATGGACCGGAAGGCGATCATCACGTCATCGCCGATCGAAGCGCCCCAGATACCAAGCGTGATATTGAGGATGATCGAAGCGGTCGAAAGGAAGAACGCGGGCATGATGGTCATGGTCATGTCAAAGCACGGGAAGCTGCCGCGGAACATTCCGGAAAGCAGCTTTGCTCCATAGGCACGGAAGACCTGCAGGAAGCCCTTTGACCAGCGCATGCGCTGTCTAAAGGACTGACGGAACGAGGTAGGCTGCTCATCGTAGAGCATGGCATCTTTGCAGAACGCGATCTTGCGGCCTTGGGTGATCTGGCTGATGGAGAACTCGATATCCTCGGTCAGGAGATGGTAGGGCCAGTAGCCGATGTCTCTGGCGACTTCGCGGCTGAAGAGGAATCCGGTGCCGGAGACCGCACAGCTCGATTTGAGAAGGTAGCGGGGCAGGTTCAGGTATCGACTTTCACGCAAAAACCAGAGCGCATAGCCGGCGCTGATCCAGTTGTCACCGTAATTCTTGCTGTTGCGGTAGCTTGTGATAATGTCGTGGCCTTCGCAAAAGGTCTTGTTCATCTGTTCAATGTAATCCGGTTCGAGAATGTTGTCCGCATCAAAGACAAAGTAGCCGTCGAATCCGGCAGGATAGTCACGCTTCAGGCAGCTCATCAACACCTCGAGCGCATAGCCTTTGCCGACGTGCGTTTTGTCAAAACGGGTGTAGACGCGGGCACCAAGGCTTTCGGCGATCGCTGCGGTATCATCGGTGCAGTTGTCAGCCATGACGAAAATGTGAAGCTTATCCTGAGGATAGGTCTGGTGCTTCAGCGACTCGATGAGGTCTCCGATAACCGTCCGCTCGTTGCGGGCGCAGATCAGCACCGCAAAGTCATGCGGGACCACCGGCTTGTCCGAGGGCTTCTTTTTGAAGAGCCACGGGATCGGAATGTAGAAGAACTGGTAAGCGTAGCATATCGTGAACAATATGCCGATCACGATATTGATGATTCGTAATGTATTCATATATACCTCCGT
>ONYR01000259.1 GCA_900322165.1 uncultured Eubacteriales bacterium | reverse complement strand
GCCCATCAGCTCCACCACAGCCGATGCGGCCATCGCGGCCGCGACACCGATCTCTGCCTGGCAGCCGCCTTCCGCCCCAGCCACCGTGGCGTTGAGCGTCGCAAGATATCCGATCGCGCCCGCGTTAAAGAGCGCCATCACCATCTCATCGTCCGAGAATCCGTACGTTTCCTGCACCGCACACAAAACACCCGGAATGACACCGGACGAACCGGCTGTCGGAGCCGCTACAATGAGGCCCATCGAGGCATTCACCTCGAGCACGCCCATCGCGTAGGAAGCCGCCTTCGCAGCGATCTCGCCGCACACCGCCCCTTTCGCTTCGCGCTTGAGCTTCATGCGTCTTGCCTCGCCGCCGATGAGACCGCCCATCGAACGGATCTCCTCGGTTTGACCTTCCGCAACCGACGCCTTCATGATCTCGAAAGAGTGACGCATCCGATCCTTCACGGCCTCTTCCGGCACTTCAAAATGCGCGATCTCCCTGCGAAGCATCGCTTCGGAAATCGAGATCCCCTCGCGCGCACAAAGCGAGCAAAGCTGCGCCCCGGAGGTAAACTGAATCATACTCATGCTCCACCTCCGTCTCACAGGCTGATCATCATGACGCCAACGACTGCCGGGATCTTGCGAACCTGTTCCACCAGGCCCCTCGGAATGTCCCCGTCGACTTCGATCACGATGACGGCCTCGTCATATTTGTTTTTTCGGTACACGTTCATGAACGCGATGTTGATCCCCGCGTGGCTCAGGCACTCGGTGATATGCGCGATGACACCTGGCTCATCATGGTTTCTGATGATGAGCGTTTTCAGGTCGCCCGAAATATCGACCTCGACTCCGTTGATTTCGCGCAGCCTCGCGTTTCCGCCACCGATCGACTCACCGACAACGTCAAGATGGTTGCCTGAAGCGTCCTCGGTCTGGATCCGCACGGTGTTGGGATGCACGTCGGTCTCGGTCGTGTTCGTCTCGAACGAAAACTCAAGCCCGGCCTCCTTCGCAAGGCGCAGTGAATCGCGGATCCGCCGGTCCTCCGGCTCGTAGCCAAGGATTCCACCCACCAGCGCCCGGTCCGTCCCGTGTCCATGGTAGGTTCTGGCAAAGGAACCGTAGAGGGTAAACTTCACCTTCACGATTCGGTCTTCGGCCATCTTCTCGGTCATGCGCGCGATCCGAAGCGCGCCGGCCGTATGAGAACTTGACGGGCCGATCATGTTCGGCCCGATCACGTCAAAAACACTGATATCCCGCATGTGCCCCGCCTTCAGCCGAGCACCACTTCGCGGTGCTGCTCTGCGGAATCGTAGATCGCCTGCATGATCTCAGAGGTGCGGATGTTGACGTCGATCCGGCTCGGCAGGGCCTCACGGCTCGTCACGTCATTGACAAACGCGGTAATTTCATTGAGGAACATGTCGCTCGGCTTGTAGGCCGGCTTCATCTCGGTCAGCGCCCCGTTCTCCGTCGAATACAGCGTGAAGTTGCCGCCGTACTGCAGACGGATACCGCCCTTGGTGCCCATGAAGTCGATGTAGGTCTCGGAAACGCCGATGTTCTGCGCCCAGGCGCCGTTGATCGTGATGACCGGGCCGTCCGTGCGGATGATGCCGACGACCGAATCATCCACGTCGTAGGTTCCGTTCAGGTCCTTGGTATTTTCAGCCCACATGTTCGTATATACATAGTTCGGCATGTCAACGCCGAGCTTGCAGAATGTCTCACCGCTGACCGTCAGCGCCTTCGGGTCGCCGCTGCAGTACATGACGATGTCAAGATAATGGACACCCCAGTCGATGAGCGCACCGCCGCCGGCGATCGCCTTGGTCGTGAACGCGCCGCCAAGACCCGGGATCGAGCGATGAGCACGGAAGCTGACGTAGATGCTGTAGAGCTCGCCAAGCTTGCCCTGATCGATGTATTCCTTGATGCGGTTGACCGCACTGTTGAAACGGTTGACAACGCCGATGTTGAGGATGCGGCCGGTCTCATGCTGCACCTTCTGCATCTCCTGCGCTTCCGCGAGCGTACGCGCCGCCGGCTTCTCGCACAGTACGTCCTTGCCCGCGCGCATCGCGTCGATCGAGATCTGCGCATGCACGTTGTTCGGGGTGCAGACGGAAATCGCCTGAACCTCCGGATCCGCAAGCACTTCATGGTAATCGGTGACCGCAATGCCGCTTCCGTAGCGCTCCACCGCTGCCTGAGCCCGCTCCGGGATCAGGTCGCAGAAATACTTGATTTCCGCAAGATCGCGAATCTTCATGTAAGACGGAATATGGGCAGAGTTTGCAATCGTACCACAGCCGATAACTGCCACAATAATTTTGCTCATTAGACACCTCCGAAAAATTGATTGAAAATCAGTTACCCGCATTATAAAGCGCGGCCATTTTTTTATCAACCCAAATGGGTAAATTGTGAGCCGCCCCCGCTTTTTTAGCATAATCTTTCTTGCAAACACGAATAGAAGGTGATATTCTAAAACAAATCTCTTTGTATAGAAGAATACTCATATAAAGGAGGAAGATTTCATGATTTGTCAGCAATGTGGAATGCAGATTCCCGACGGTACCAAGTTCTGCACCTTCTGTGGAGCTAAAGTAACCAACATGGTTGCTGCCGCTGCCGAGCCGGTTCAGGAAGCTGCTTCGGATATGCAGCAGGCCTTCGCCCCTGAGGCGGAAGCCCCGATGATGTACGAAGAGGCTCCGGCCGCTCCCGTTCAGGACGTTCCGTTCATGCAGGAAGAGCCCGCTCCAGCCCCGGTTCAGGACGCTCCGTTCATGCAGGAAGAGCCCGCTCCGGCCCCGGTTCAGGACGTTCCGTTTATGCAGGAGACCCCCGCGCAGCCGTTCAACCCGCAGCCCCAGCCGCAGTTTAACCCGCAGCCTCAGGGCCAGTTCCAGCCGCAGCCTCAGCCCCAGTTCCAGCCTCAGGGACAGTTCGTTCCTCAGGGACAGCCCGGCCAGTTCCAGCCCCAGGGTCAGCCCCAGTTCCAGCCCCAGGGTCAGCCCCAATTCCAGCCTCAGGGTCAGCCCCAGTTCCAGCCCGGTCAGTTTGGTCCTCAGGGTCAGCCCGGCCAGTTCCAGCCCGGTCCTTACGGCCCCGGCCCGCAGGGTGCACCGCAGGGTGGCAAGCCCGGCAAACAGCCGAAACAGCCCAAGCAGCCCGGCAAGAAGGGCGGCAAGGCCGGCTTGATCATCGGTATCATTGCAGGTGTTGTCGTAATCGCCGGCATCATCGCTGCGATTCTTCTGTTTGGCAAGAAGAAGGCTCCGGATGTCACCGTCAACCTGAACGACTACATCGTTGTTGAGTTCACCGGTTACGATACGCTCGGTGAAGCGGAAGCGTATATCGATTATGATCAGCTTCGCACTGACTTTGCCGACAAGCTTGTCTGGACCGGCAAGAAAAAGCAGCAGCCCACCGATAAGCTTCCGATCGACTACCTTGTCGATAATGTCTACGTTATGCTCGATAACTACTACGATCTGTCCAACGGCGACACGATCGAAGTTACCGTCTACGATTACTTCTCTTCTTATGAAGAAAGCTATCCGGACGCTTACGCAAACAACGCCGTGATCCAGTACACCGATGAAAAGATCACCGTTCAGGGCCTGAAGGAAGCTGAAACCTTCGATCCGTTCGAAGGCGCTGTAATCACCTTCAGCGGCAAGGAAGGCGACTCCGACATGACCTACGAGTGGCGCTCCGACCTCGCGGTTATGAACGACCTTTTCATCACTTACGACTTTAACGCATGGACGCTTCACAACGGCGATGTTGTCAAGTTCTACATCTACGGTTATGATGAGTACTCCGCAAGCTACCTGATCGGCCAGTACGGCATGATCCCGAGCCGCACCGAGTATGAGGTAACGGTTTCCGGTCTGTCGATCGAGCACTACATCACCGATACCGCCGAAATCCCCACCGAAGTCGTTGAAGGCCTGAAGAGTGCTTATCAGTCCTGGGCTCAGAGCGACTGGGGCAACCTCAGCGCCTACGGCCTCAGCCTCAAGAACATCACCTACCTTGGCTACACCTACTGCACGCTGAAGGAAGGCTCCTACGATATCGACCAAAACGCCATCTACGCCAAGTTCCAGGTAGAAGTCAACTACACCAATCCTTCCAACCAGCCCGCTACCTTCACCTACTACACCTACGCAAATATCAGCGACCTGTACGTGAACGCGGACGGTTCCATCACCTTCTGGGAAGGCACCTACGATGAGTTCTACGGCCCGAGTTCCAGCAGCTTCTTCCAGGTCGACCTGAACAACAACAACGTCCTGACCTGCTACGGTTTCCAGACGCTCGACGCCATGAACCAGAGCATCGCCACCGACCGTTCCTCGAACTACAACCTCGTTGAGGTAGCACCGTAAGGGGTGGGGACTTTAGCAGATACCTGCAAAAAGTGATTCAATGACCTTCAAAACGCGCCGCACATGCGGCGCGTTTTTTCTTGCTTTTTGGCTTTGCGCGGAAAAATGCTTGGATTGGTTCAGTTTTTACGCAGACAGGGCAAATATCAGCAGGATTTCCCCAGTGCATGCATGAAAATAATCTCAATTTTCCCCATAGGTATTTTGAGATTATTGTTGCCTCATCATGATTTCTTCCTGCGCAGAGATTTTAGCCGAATGTAATCTCAAAAACTCTCCTTACCGTCTTGAGATTATTTTCTTGTGAATCTCTTAGAACTATCCTATGGATCCTGCAGCATCGGTACCGTCCACCTTGTTGCCAGGTAATCTTATTTCGCCATATCGCCACTCTGAGATTATATTTGGTTTTTCCACTGTGCTTTCCAAGTGTTTCTCTCACACTGCCCGTAATCTTAATCTGCCCAAAAAGCATTTTGAGACTATTTTTCTCTTTACCACAAGAATTCACACAGGCGAGCCACATCAAAGCCTTCCATCTGACCCCATTAAAAATAATAATTCTGGCACTTTTCGAGTGGCCAGTTTGCGGTATAATGAAGACACAAAGAAAAAAGCACGAATCAGGAGGCCCAAAATGTCTGAAAACAATACTCAAAACACAAATACATCCTCCACGTCTACCACAAAACGCCCCACCCGGAACGAGCGGCTTGTCAAACTGGTGATGGCGGGACTTACTGCGGCGCTGGCGTACGTTGTCTTCACGTTCCTGCGTATCAATATTCCGCTGCCCGGAGGCGGACAGACCTCGATCCATCTCGGAAACGCCATCGTCGTGCTCGGTGCCGAGCTCTTGGGCGGTGTATGGGGCGGAATCGGTGGCGCGATCGGACTTTCCATCGGTGACCTGTTCGACCCGAAATACATAGTCAGCGCGCCGAAAACGTTTCTGATGAAGTTCATCATCGGCCTCATTGCGGGACTTATCGCGCACAAGCTTTTCAAGGTCACGAAAACCGAAGACCCGAAAAAGTATTTCCGCGGAGTCCTCATCGCTTCGATCGCCGCTCTCGTCTTCAACGCGATCTTCGATCCCATCGTCGGCTACTATTACAAGCTGTGGATCCTCGGACGCCCCGCCGCTGACCTGACCCTCTCCTGGAGCTACGCCTCCACCACGATCAACTCCGTTGTCAGCATCGTCGTTTCCACCGCACTTTACATGGCACTCAGACCCGCGCTGCAGAAAGCGCACCTGCTGCCGAAGGTGAACTGAGGCGCCCGCCCAAAGCTCTAACCCACCAACACAAAAACACCCCGGAACCCATCCTCCTGTGAGGATCAAGTTCCGGGGTATTGTTTTGCCTTGAGTGGTTCAACTGCGTGCAGTTTGTCCTGTGTTTTTTTGCCTTAAATTCCCATCACCTTACAGCTTCTCTGCCATTTCGTAGATCATCGCTTCGGTTTCGCGCCAGCCGAGGCACGGGTCGGTGATGGACTTTCCGTAGATGCGGTGGTCTTCGATCTTCTGGGCACCGGGCTCGATGTAGGACTCGATCATGAAGCCTTTGACAAGCTTTTTCACGAGCGGGTCGTAGCGCATCGAATGCATGACCTCCGACGCGATGCGGGGCTGCTGCTCGTATTTCTTGCCCGAGTTGGAGTGGTTGGTGTCGATGATGATCGCGGGATGCTGCACCCCGAGCGCTTCATACTGGCTGCCGATCCACTGCAGATCCTCGAAATGGTAGTTCGGGATGGTCATGCCCTTGTCGTTCACGCCGCCGCGCAGGACCGCGTGGGCGTAGGGGTTGCCGCTCGAAGAGACCTCCCAACCGCGGAAAATGAAATCATGGCTCGCCTGCGCCGCCTTGATCGCGTTGAACATGATCTCGACGTCGCCGCCGGTTCCGTTTTTCATGCCGACCGGGATATCGACTGCGCTGCAGGTCAGGCGGTGCTGCTGGTTCTCGACCGAACGCGCACCGACCGCGACATAGCCAAGCACATCGTCCAGAAACGCGAAATTGTCCGGATAAAGCATCTCGTCCGCCGCCACAAGGCCGGTCTCCTCCATCACGCGGATGTGCATGTGACGGATCGCCTTGATGCCCTCGAACGCGTTCGGCTTTTTGCTCGGATCCGGCTGGTGCATCATGCCCTTGTAGCCGGCGCCCGTCGTGCGCGGCTTATTCGTGTACACGCGCGGCACGATGAGGATCTTGTCCGCGACCTTCTCCTGCACCTTCGCCAGGCGCGAAATATAATCGACGACCGCCTCCTCGTTGTCCGCTGAGCACGGCCCGATGATGAGCAGCAGACGCTCATAGTCACCGCTGATGACCTTCTTGATCAGATCGACACGCGCCTCGCGCATCTCAGCCGTCGCACGGCTGACCGGAAGCAGCTCCTTCAAATGATCCGGAGACGGTAATTCTCTGACGTAATCGAAACTCATGATGCACTCCTTTACATGAAGCTGACCAGCCCGTGATCAGCCTCCGCCGCCTGTCAGATCAGGCTCACCAGCCACGGAATCACGTACGTAATGATGCTCATGATGCACATGGCCATGATGATTCCCAAAACCTCTGCTACGAGGGCTTTTTTGAATTTGATGTTCAGCATCGACGCGATCAGGCTGCCCATCCACGCGCCGGTTCCCGGGATCGGGATGCCGACGAAGAGCAGCAGGCCCCAAAACTGCGCCTTCTGGATCTTGTCGGACTTGCCCATCGCACGGGCTTCGAGCTTCTCCACCAGCGGGCGGAACAGCTTCGTCTTTTTCAGCCAGTTGAAGATCGGCGTGATCAGCCACAGAACGAACGGTACCGGCACCAGATTCCCCGCCATGCAGATCAGCGCCGCGCGCACATATTCAATGTTGAACAACCGCGCCGCGATCATGCCGCCTCTCAGCTCCAGAATCGGCACCATCGAAATAATAAACACGATCAGTTCGTTCGGAACGACGCCCCCAAGGACCTCGCCGAACCACTGAATCAGGGTATCCATCATAATAAAGACCTACCTTGCTATCACCAATACTGCGCCCGCGAGAAGCAGGCACGTGTTTTCTGATTATAAGGGAAGCGCGGGCAAAGTGCAAGCAAACATTATCAACTGCGCAATTGCCGGGCGCCCGTCGCCCGTGGAATCTCTCCGTCACTCGGGCAGCCTCGCGACCAGCGCGTTTCCGTTTTCTCTCAGCCACTTTTTCGCTTCTTTGAAGCCTGGCAGGACGCGCCCGACCTCTGCCCAGAACCGCGCGGAATGATTCATTTCCTTCCGGTGACACAGTTCATGTACGACAACGTAGTCCCGCACGAACTCTGGCGTCAGCGCCAGCAGGCAGTTCAGCGAAATATTGCCCGCCGAAGAGCAGCTTCCCCAACGCGACTTCTGCGCCCGGATGCTGACCGTGCCGTAGGTCACTCCGACAAGCGGTGCCCACTTTTTCAGCCGCTCCGTCAGATCCGCCCGAGCCGCTTTTTTCAGCGCTTTGAGGTCAGCCTCAGAGAAAGGCGCTTCGCTCATTCCCCGCGCCTGCGCATTGCTGCCAAGCTGCTGGCGGATCCGCAAAACATGCGCATCGACCCAGTCCGCCCGGCGTCTGAGAAAACCAAGCGCGGTCTCGCGGCCCATGCCGAACGGCATGCGCACCTTCACCCCGCCGCGCTTGGTGACTTCGATCTGCACGGATCGCCTCGAGGATTCGACGATCTCGACCTCCGAGACAGTCCTCAGAAAACCAACCGGCACTTTATACGATCGGGTCGCCATGGAAATCCTCCTCCGTCCCGCTTACATCCGCTAAGCCCGCGTCCGCCGGCTCTTCGCTCACGCGCTCCACCTCGCCGGCGAGCGCCTCTTCGTACTCTTTTTCCTTCACCCGCAGGGCTTCCTCGTATCCCTTCACCGCCTGGAACGGGAGAAACTGTTTCGCCCGCTGCTCCCGGGTCATGCGTGGGTGACGCCACTCGGGCCGCTTTTCATTATTTATCATTGTTTTCACGCCTTGTGCCCACCGATCTGCGCACGCGCAGCAGACCGACTCTTCATGCCTTGTGCCCACCAATCTGCGCGTTGCGCTCACGCGTCGTTCCCTCCTCGGTGAGGTCGATGCCGCGCAGGATCGCGTTTTTCCCGTATTTACCTTTGATCTTCAGCATCACGTCCTGCATTTTATTGTCTTTCTTTTCCTCGAGCGCGAGCCGCTCGGAATCGTCGTTCTCCATCTCCGAGAAGAGGCTGAACTGCTCCTCCTCGACCGGGTCGATCGACGCGTTGAGGTAAAACCGCCGAATGTACGTGCCCTCTTCCCTCCGGCACACGCGCTCATAGATCTTCAGAAACGCTTCCTTGAGCCGGTTCGTCGAACGCGTGGCCTTGTCGAGCATCATGTTGCCCGAATCGAGCTTCCAGTCGCGCGCGCCCTC
>ONYR01000264.1 GCA_900322165.1 uncultured Eubacteriales bacterium | reverse complement strand
CCGTGATGGCCCTCGAAAATGCGGCCAAGATACGTATCGAGCATCAGATCCGTCATGGCCTGGCTTGTCATTTCAAGACGCCGCGGCTCTTTAGCGGTGTCCGTTGTTGTCAGAAATCCCATGCGGATCATCTCCTTCGTAAATAGAATCGATATTGTGAGTCTCGCAGTACTGCTGCGCCGCCGCAAGCATGCCCTCATCGCTCAGCATGCTTGGAAGCGTGATTCCGTAGGCCGCGGCCGTTTCGCGCGCGTAGGAGTTGCCGAGCGGATCATGCTTGATCAAGCGGTAGCTGTGGACCATGACCCCGGCGGATTCATCATAATGCGACTGCGTGATAAGGCTCTCGAGCTTCTCAAGCTCGCCCGCACCAAGCTGCGCCCGCAGCAGGAAATAGATGTCGTACAGATGCGTGACCAGAAGGTGCGTGATGCCTTTTTCGATAAAGTGCCGGGTCAGATCCGCACAGATCGAAACGGCTTCGACCGGGTTGGTGGAGGTCATCGGCTCGTTCAGAAGGATCAGATCACGGCTTGTCGATTTCTTCAGGATCTCCGTCAGCTTTTTGACCTCAACGCCCATGCGGGATGCGGTCATCGAGGAGTCCTCGCCGGCCGAGAACAGGGTGAAAATGTGGCGGACCGGCTCAAAGACCATCGACTCGGCGGGCACGAAAAAGCCAAGCTGCGCGAGAAGATAGCACTGGCCGATGGTTTTCAGGTAAGAGGTTTTACCGGAATGGTTGGGACCGGTAATGATGACGGCGTTGCCCTTTTGCAGCAGCAGGTCGTTGCCGCGGATGCCCTCATTGTGAAGGATGAAATCCGGGTAAAGCGCGCCTTTGATGTCAAGCGAAGCGTTCTCGGCGGGAAGCGGCTCGCAGAGGGCGTAGCCGCGGGATTCGAACGCTTCCGCCGCGAGAAGAGCGACCTGATAGAACTGCAGATCGTCCGCGAGCGCGGTGATCTCGTCGAGGCCTTCAAGCTTCACCTTTTCAGCGATTTTGCCGGCCTTCGCGATCTTGCCGCGCCATTCATGTTCAAGAGAGCGCTCGATATATTCATCAAAATGCGAACCGTAGAGCGCGCGGTTATAGACAAACTCAGGCCCAAGGCTCAAGGACGGCTGCGCAGGATCATCGCTCGATAAAAGCGCGTTGAGGGAAGGCTCGGAGGCGGGATCTTCTTCCTTCATCAGGTCGATATGGCCCTCCGCGGAGAGAATGCCAAGATCGACCGGATAACCGTCATCGCGGAGGTTCATGCCGACATGAATGTAGCGCGGAAGCGGAAGCGTCTCATTGAGTTCGGACAGTGTCTGAACGCAGGAAGCGTAGAGATCGCTCTCATAGTGCTTCCGGAAAAATGTCCGCAGGTCCGCGACCCGCTCGGAAGGGTGCTCGGCGCTTCGCGTGCCAAGAAGATCGCACCAAAAACGGACGGCCTTGACGTAAGCGCTCATCAGCCGCCAGCGATATAAGAGCATCGGCAGTTTGGTAACCGCGCTGCGAAGGGAATCCTGTTCCTTCTTGATCTGTCGGATGAGGTCGATCGCTTCCTGCATCTCGGCCGCATCGGTCAGGGTTTTCAGCTCCGAGAGGACCGAAAACCGAAGCGACAGTTCCTCCGCCTCACCGCAAAAATAAGTCTCCGCGAAAGCGATCGATTTCTTCTCATCCATCCGCGGATCGATCAGCATCAGAATTTTAGTCATATCCAGATCGGTCAGCGCCTGCGTTAAGGGCTCAGGGCTGCCGGTCCGCTTGATCAGTGTAAGGCTCAAAGCATACTCCTTTGGAAACCGCTGTTGTAAGGAAGAAAGCGGTTTGATCCGAATAAAATCATTGTAGCATTCACACTCTGGAATAACAAGTTACGGTTCTGTGAACATGGGCGAGGGGTGCAAAGAGCGGCTTTGGCATTCGGAGTGGGTGCAATGTAAAATTGTGAACAGAACATTAAATTGCGAAGCGAATTATATAAAACGCTTGACAAATTATTTCGACGGGACTATACTGCACCCAGAAACAAGGAAAGGACGGTGACGGGATGAGTAAGAGTGTGTATTCGATCGTTTTGACCGATGAAGTCGTTGAGGCCGTGGATCGCCTCGCCTATCAGCGTGGTACGAGCCGTAGCAACATGATCGACCGGATCCTTGCGGAGTCCGTCAGCTTCATGACACCGCAGCAGCGTATGCGCCAGGTCTTCAACGAGATCGAACAGATGCTGACACCGACCGGAAACTTCCAGCTGCTGATGCAGCCGTCGGATTCGATGATGTCGCTTCGCTCAGCCCTTCGGTATAAATACAATCCCACGGTACGCTACAGCGTTGAGATGGTGCGCGCGGGTGAGGATCAGCAGATCCGCCTGAAAGTCATTCTCCGTACGCAGAGCCGGACGCTGATCGAATACATGGATCGCTTTTTCATTCTCTGGAACAAGCTCGAGAAGCAGGCCGAGGAAAAGAGATCCAAGGCAGAAGAGAAGAAGCCTGCTCATGGCGGTGCGAACGAGGCAAAGCCGGAAACCGATTATGGCTGGAAAACCGAGACGGACGCGGCGAAGTACTACCGGGTTCTGCGCGCTCCCTCTGAGGATGTGAGCGATGAGGAGTTCGGTGAGCGGATCGCGGTCTATATCCGAGCGGTCGATGAAGCCATGAAGACGTTCTTCGGCGAGATCGAAGACCCGGAGAGAGCGGTGGAGGATGTGGCGCTGCATTTCGCTAAGTACCAGCAATCGATCGATTATGAACTGTAACGAACGGAACAACCGTAACATATAAAAAGGGGGGATCTTGAATGAATGCCCAGAAATTAACACAAAAAAGCATTGAAGCGATTCAGGACGCGCAGCGGGTCCTGAACGAAAACCATAACCAGGAGCTGAATCAGGAGCATCTGCTGCTTGCACTCGCAAGACAGGAGGATGGTCTGATCGGCAGCATGCTCACGAAGATGAACGTTGACCGCGATGCGTTCATGCGTGATCTTGAGAACCGGATCGACCGTTTCCCGAAGGTCACCGGCGGCGCACGCAAGGCGGATGAGATCTACATCGCGCAGACGCTCGATGATGCGCTGAACGAGGCGGAAAAGCAGGCCGAGAACATGAAGGACGACTACACCTCGGTCGAGCATCTGTTCCTCGGTATTCTGATGCGTCCGACAAGGGACGTGCGCGAGCTCTTGAACCGCTACGGGATCAACGTCACGAAGTTCCTCGGCGTGCTGAAGGATACGCGCGGCAATGTGCGTGTCACGACGGACAGCCCGGAGGATACCTACGATTCGCTGAAGAAATACGGTACCGACCTTGTCGAAAAGGCGAGGGCGCAGAAGCTTGATCCGGTCATCGGCCGTGATAACGAGATCCGAAGCGTGATCCGTATTCTGTCTCGTAAAACCAAAAACAACCCGGTCCTGATCGGTGAGCCGGGTGTCGGTAAAACCGCGATCGCGGAAGGCCTGGCGCAGCGTATCGTCCGCGGGGACGTGCCGGACAGCCTGAAGAACCGTAAGCTGTTTTCGCTTGACATGGGCGCGCTCATCGCGGGCGCGAAGTACCGCGGTGAATTTGAAGAGCGTCTGAAGGCGGTGCTGAATGAAGTGAAGCACTCCGACGGCGAGATCATCCTCTTTATCGATGAGCTTCACACGATCGTCGGGGCCGGCAAGGGCGAGGGCTCGATGGATGCCGGCAATATCTTAAAACCGATGCTCGCGCGCGGTGAGCTGCACTGCATCGGTGCAACAACGCTGAATGAGTATCGTCAGTATATCGAAAAGGATGCGGCGCTCGAGCGTCGTTTCCAGCCGGTTCTCGTTCCGGAACCGTCGGTCGAGGATACGATCGCGATCCTGCGTGGTCTGAAGCAGCGCTACGAGGTCTTCCACGGCGTTAAGATTCAGGATTCGGCCCTTGTTGCGGCAGCTACGCTGTCGAACCGTTACATTACGGACCGATTCCTGCCCGATAAGGCCATCGACCTCGTGGATGAGGCCTGTGCGATGATCCGAACCGAAATCGATTCGCTCCCGACCGAGCTCGATGAGATCCAGCGCAAGATCATGCAGCTGGAGATCGAGGAGGCCGCGCTGAAAAAGGAGACCGATAAGATCGCGCTGGAACACCTGGCGGAGATCCGCAAGGAGCTGGCTGAGGAGCGTGACCATTTCAACGAGATGAAGGCGAAATGGGACAATGAGAAGGACTCCATCGGCCATGTGCAGCGGCTGCGTGAGAAGATCGAGGAGATCCACGCGGAGATCGAGAAGGCGGAGCATGAATATGACCTGAACAAGCTGGCGGAGCTGCGTTACGGCAAGCTGCCTCAGCTGCAGAAGGAGGTCGAGGAGGCTGAGAAGCAGGTTGAGGAGGAGAGTGAGAATTCGCTCCTGCGTGACCGTGTGACCGAGGAAGAGATTGCAAAGATCGTCGGCCGCTGGACCGGCATCCCGGTCAGCAAGCTTGTCGAGTCGGAGCGTGAGAAGCTGCTCCATCTGGATGATCAGCTTCACAAGCGTGTCATTGGTCAGGATGAGGCCGTGCAGCGGGTCTGCGATGCGATCCTTCGCTCCCGCGCGGGCATCAAGGATCCGAACCGCCCGATCGGCTCGTTCCTGTTCATGGGCCCGACCGGTGTCGGTAAGACCGAGCTGGCAAAAGCACTCGCAGAGGCCTTGTTTGACAATGAAAAGAACCTTGTGCGTATCGATATGTCCGAGTACATGGAGAAATACTCCGTCTCTCGTCTTATCGGAGCGCCTCCGGGATATGTCGGCTACGATGAAGGCGGTCAGCTGACTGAGGCGGTGCGCCGCAGCCCGTACAGTGTCGTGCTGTTCGATGAGGTCGAAAAGGCTCACCCGGACGTGTTCAACGTCCTGCTGCAGGTGCTCGACGATGGCCGTATCACCGATTCGCAGGGCCGCACGGTCGATTTCAAGAACACGATCATTATCCTGACCTCGAACCTTGGCTCGCAGACGATCCTGGAAGGCATCGATGAGGAGAGCGGCGAGATCTCTCAGGAGGCAAGGGAAGAGGTCGAGGACCTGCTGAAAGAGTCCTTCCGTCCTGAATTCCTGAACCGTCTCGATGAGATCGTCTTCTACAAGCCGCTGACCCGCGACAACATCGATCACATTGTCGACCTGCAGATCGCGGAGCTCCAGAAGCGCCTTGATGACAAGCGCCTGACCCTGAAACTGACGGATGCAGCCCGCACCTACGTGGTGGATGGCGGCTACGATCCGGTTTACGGAGCCCGCCCGCTGAAGCGCTTCATTCAGGCCAAGGTCGAAACCCTGCTCGCCCGCAAGATCATCGCCGACGATATCGCTCCCGATACCACGATCGTGATCGATTACGACGGCGAGAAGCTGGTTGCGAAGACGGAACAATAAAATTTCGGTAAAACAAAAGAATTACTGTAAAAATCGTTCAGCCCGGGCTCCAAGTCTGGGCTGAACGATGAAATAAAGGAGAAGCATCATGAAAACAGTCGTCATCACAGGATCGGCACGAGGCTTCGGACTGTGCCAGGCAAGAAAGTTCAAAGAGCTTGGATTCAACACGGTGATCTCGGATATCAACGAAGAGAACCTTGAAAAAGCTGCGGCCGAGCTCGCCAACATGGGCGCAGAAGGCACGCAGGTGCTGAAGGTAAAGTGCGATGTTACCAAGATCGAGGACGTTCAGAATCTCTGGGAGACGGCTTACAAGGCCTTCGGCGGTGTCGATATCTGGGTCAACAACGCCGGTGTCAATTCTCCCGACAAGCCGGTTTGTGAACTGAGCGCGAAGGAGATCGCGTTCATTCTCGATATCGACCTGAAGGGCGCGATCTACGGCTCGAAGGTCGCGTTCGCCGGCATGAAGGAGCAGGGCTACGGCCAGATCTACAATGTGGAAGGCTATGGCTCGAACGATGCGATGATGACAGGACTGACCATGTACGGCACCGCGAAGCGTGCGGTCACGTATTTCACACGTTCGCTTGCCAAGGAAAGCCATGACGTGACCGGCGACAAGGTCAAGGTCTGCCGCCTCACGCCGGGCATCATGATCACGGATTTCATCAAGACCGCCAACGGCGGCGCAACCAAGATCGAGCTGCCGGAGAAAACCAAGAAGGTCTACAACATCCTTGGCGACTACCCGGAGACGATCGTTGACTACTGCGTGCCTCGCATGGCGGAGAATACAAAAAATGACGCGCGCATCATGTGGCTTACCAATGCGCGCGCGTTCGGAAGGTTTATGACCGCCGGATTCAACAAACGGGATTTCTTTAAGGATTAATACCCGATCACCCGGTCGACAAGGTGATGCAGTGTTTCGCCGTTGAAATAACGGACGAGGTTGCGGCAGAAGGCCGCGACGTTGACATCGCAGGTGTAGGCAAGGGACATGTTCCCGGACACATGCGGGGTCAGGAGCAGGTTCTTCGCATCGTAGAGCGGGGAGTCGGCCGGAAGCGGCTCAGGCGTCATGACGTCTAAAGCGGCACCGGCAAGGCGATCCTCATTCAGTGCACGGATCAGGGCATCCTGATCGATCGCGGAGCCGCGCCCGACGTTTACAATCAGTGTGCGTGGGCTCATCGCGGCTAAAACATCTTCAGAAATCAAGCCCACTGTCTGTTTGGTAGAGGGCATCGCCATCGCGACAACATCCACGTCTGCGATGGCTTTTTTTACGTCCGTGAACGCGTAGACTTCATCAAAAGCCGGGTCGCT
>ONYR01000266.1 GCA_900322165.1 uncultured Eubacteriales bacterium | reverse complement strand
GCACACGACCGCATATCGATAGTCCGGCGTAAAGTTGATGCTGTGCGTATGAGCCGCTTCCTGCCGGTCGATGACCGGGCCGCTCCCGATGTGGTGTCTGAGGCAGAACATCGGCGTGATCTTCCCCTCTTCATCGATCGGGTAAGATTCAATGGTTGCATCGTGGTACGCAATAACGATCAGGTTCTTCTCCTCCTGATCCATCATCACATGGCACAGTCCGCCCCTGGCAGAGACCTGCTTGGAAAACGCGGTCAGACTGCCGTCTTCCGCAACGTGATAGGCCACGATCAGTCCCCTGGCCCCTTCGCCGGGCTCCGACACCGCATAGAGCGTCTTCTTGTTCTTGGTCAGATAAAAATAGGTGGGCGAGACCTGTTTCGCCACGAGACGCGGCTCCCCGATCAGCTTTCCTTCCTCGGAGATCTCGATCGTGTAAATGCCTTTGGCCGGCATCGCCTCACTGCTTGTATTCTGCTGGGTGTAGCAGCCTAAAAAGAAACGATAGGACATCAACCGTCTTCCCCTTTCGTTTACTTGATCCTCAATGCCTAATGAACTGTATATTTGGTTTATTGTAAATCATTTTATCCAAAAGTTCAACCAAAAAGGGCACCGCCCCATAAAGGCGATGCCCGTTTTTTACATGACCTGATTCGCGACCATGCTGCCGATATCAAGCAGCTTGTCCGCTTCCTCATCACTCATGATCTTCTTGGATTTCAGCACCTCTCTCACGGACTTTCCGGTGCGGATCGCTTCCTTCGCGATGTCCGCGGCCGCCTGATAGCCGACCTCCGGCGTGATGGCCGTGATGATGCCGACCGAATGCTCCACGAGATCGCGGCACCGCTCCTCGTTGGCTTCGATATCGAGAATGCAGTTGTCGACCAGCGTTTCGACACCGCCCGTGATCGCGCGGATCGATTCGAAAAGCTTGTAGAAGATGACCGGCTCGTACGCGTTAAGCTCGAGCTGCCCGCCCTCCACCGCCATGAGGATGGTCGTGTCGTTGCCGATCACGAGATAGGAGATCTGCGTAATGACCTCGGGGACTACCGGATTGACCTTGCCGGGCATAATCGAGGAACCGTTCTGCTTTGAAGGCAGGTGGATCTCGCCGAACCCGGTGCGCGGTCCGGAAGACATCAGCATCAGATCGTGGCTCATCTTTGCGAGCGAGACGATGCACGTTTTCAGGATCGAGGAGACAAACGCAAAGCAGTCAAGGTTCTGCGTCCCATCGACAAGGTTTTCGCACTGCTTCAGATCCAGCCCGCTGACCCGGGCGAGGTTCGGCACGATCCGCTCGACGTATTCCGGCTTTGCGTTGATACTCGTTCCAATCGCGGTCCCGCCCATGTTGACGTGAGACATCTCCGCGATCGCAATGTCAAAACGTCCGATATCGCGCGAAACAGCCGCCTTGTAGGCGCCGAACTCCTGTCCGAGGCGGATCGGCACCGCGTCCTGCATCTCGGTGCGGCCCATCTTGATGATGTCCCAGAACTCCCGCTCCTTCTGCCCAAGCGCGTGTTCGAGACGCCGGAGCTGCTCCTGCGCTTTTTTCAGCATCTTGATTGCGGTCATCTTGCCGGCGCTCGGTACGACGTCGTTCGTGGACTGGGAACGGTTCACATGATCATTCGGATGGATGATGCTGTAATCACCCTTTCGCCCTCCGAGGATCTCGATCGCACGGTTCGCAATCACCTCGTTCGCGTTCATGTTGATCGTGGTCCCGGCGCTTCCCTGCACCGCGTCGCAGATAAACTGGTCGTGGAATTTGCCTTCCAGGATCTCCCGGCAGGCCTGCGCGATTGCTTCATACTCATTTTTGTTCAGCTCCCCGCACTCGTAGTTCGTCAGGGCGCAGGCAAGCTTGATCTCCGCGAGGCTCTCAATATACTCCGTCGGCAGCGGCCGTCCGGTAATGTGAAAGTTCTCATGGCCGCGAAGAGACTGCACGCCATAGTAAGCATCCGCCGGGATCTCCCGTTCTCCAATCGAATCGCGTTCAATACGATAATTCATAAAAAAGACTTCCTTTCATTGAGCCGCAGGGATTCGGCATTGCATTTTTTCCTGCGTCTCAAAGTTATATCACCGCAAACAATGCAGTTTTTCTTTCAATCCTTCCGTATTATAGCGCGAAATTTCCGTTTTGCAACCCGATTTGCAGGATTTCTTTCATTTTTCTCATACAAAAAAGGGAAGCATGAAAGTCATCCTTCATTTTGACTTTCCTGCTTCCCGCTTCGTTTGATCAATCATTTAGAACGCTCTCAGAATCTTGCGGGCGTTCTCGATCCGCTCCTCGCTCGGCGGATCGATCCCCTCGAGACGGTAGGGAATGCCGAGCGCTTTCCACTTAAACACGCCCAGCGTATGATACGGCAGCACATCGACCCGCTTGACATTGCCAAGCGTATCAAGGAACTCCCGCGTCTTCCTCAGGTAATCGTCGCGGTCCGTCCACTCCGGAACCAGCACGTGGCGGACCCAGATCGGCTTTTCGATCTCCGAAAGAAAACGGAACCCGTCGAGAATGTTGTCGTTCGGAACTCCGGTCAGCTTCCGGTGTATCTCCGGATCGATGTGCTTGATATCCACGAGCAGCAGATCCGTCACCTTCATCAGCGCTTCGAACTTCGAAAAGAACGGCTCTTCCCTTGTAAACGGCTGCATCGCCGTATCGATGCAGGTGTGGATCCCTCTGGCTTTCGCCTTGGTGAACAGATCGAGCAGAAAATCGATCTGCAGCAGCGGTTCTCCGCCGCTTACCGTGATGCCGCCCTCCTTGCCCCAGTAGGAGCGGTAGCGCTCCGCCTTGTCAAGGAGCTCCTCCGCCGTGCGAAGGTCGCTTGTCTCCTTCTGCCAGGTATCGACATTGTGGCAGAACAGGCAGCGCATATTGCAGCCCTTTAAAAAGATCAGATAACGGACGCCGGGTCCGTCCACCGAGCCAAACGACTCGGTGGAATGGATCCGGCCTCTCATGATTTCATTCGTCATATGGTTTTGTGAATCAAAGCACCTTGTGGCAGGTACGGGAGATAACATCCAGCTGCTGCTCACGGGTCAGGTCGATGAACTTGACGGCGTAACCGGAAACGCGGATCGTGAAGTTCGCGTATTCAGGCTTCTCCGGATGCTCCATCGCATCGATGAGCTTCTCGGTACCGAAGACGTTGACGTTCAGGTGATGCGCACCGCGGTCGAAGTAACCGTCCATGACATGGACAAGGTTCTCGGACTGCTCGTCTTCGTTGTGGCCAAGCGCGCTCGGGTTCATGGTCTGGGTGTTGGAAATGCCGTCAAGCGCAAACTCGTACGGGATCTTGGCAACCGAGTTCAGGGATGCCAGAAGACCGTTCTGCTCTGCGCCGTAGGACGGGCTGCCGCCGGGTGCGAACGGGGTGTAAGCCTTGCGTCCGTCCGGGGTCGCGCCGGTCGCCTTACCGTAGACTACGTTGGAGGTGATGGTCAGCAGCGAGGTGCTCGGCTCGGAATCGCGGTAGGTGTGGTACTTCTTGATCTTGCCCATGAACGTCTTCAGCAGCCATACACCGATCTGATCCGCGCGGTCATCATCGTTGCCGTACTTCGGGAAGTCGCCCTCGACCTCGTAGTCAACGACGAGGCCGCTCTCGTCGCGGATGGTCTTGACCTTCGCGTATTTGATTGCGGACAGGGAGTCGACAACGTGCGAGAATCCGGCGATACCGGTCGCAAACGTGCGGCGGACATCGGTATCGATGAGGGCCATCTCCGCTGCCTCATAGTAGTACTTGTCATGCATGTACTGGATGAGGTTCAGAATGTTGACGTACAGACCGGCGAGCCACTCCATCATCATGTCGAACTTGTGGATGACTTCGTTGTAGTCCAGATACTCCGAGGTGATCGGTGCATATTCCGGACCGCACTGCATATGGTTGCCCTGCTTGTCGAGGTGCTTCTCGTCCTTACCGCCATTGATCGCGTACAGCAGGCACTTTGCCAGGTTCGCGCGGGCGCCGAAGAACTGCATTTCCTTACCGGGCTGCGTAGCGGAGACGCAGCAGCAGATGCTGTAGTCATCGCCCCAGATCGGCTTCATGACGTCATCGTTCTCGTACTGAACGGAACTGGTCTTGACAGAGATGCGAGCCGCGTAGCGCTTGAAGTTCTCCGGAAGCTTGCTGGAGTACAGCACCGTCAGGTTCGGCTCCGGGGACGGTCCCATGTTCTCGAGGGTGTGCAGGAAACGGTAGTCATTCTTCGTAACCATGTGACGGCCGTCCATGCCGATGCCGCCCATCTCAAGCGTCGCCCAGACCGGGTCGCCGGAGAACAGCTGATTGTAGGAAGGAATACGCGCAAACTTAACCATGCGGAACTTCATGACGATGTGGTCGATCAGCTCCTGTGCTTCCTTCTCGGTGATCGTGCCTTCGTCAAGGTCACGCTGAATGTAAATGTCAAGGAAGGTCGAGATGCGGCCGACGCTCATCGCGGCGCCGTTCTGAGACTTGATCGCGGCAAGGTAGCCGAAATACAGCCACTGAACCGCTTCCGCTGCGTTCTCAGCGGGTCTGGAGATGTCATAGCCGTAAACCGCAGCCATCTCCTTCATCTTGCCAAGCGCACGGTACTGCTCCGTGATCTCTTCTCTCTGACGGATGATGTCATCGGTCATCTCGCCGTGACCGCAGTTTGCGAAATCCTCGGCCTTTTTCTTCATCAGGAAGTCGATGCCGTACAGCGCCACACGGCGATAGTCGCCGACGATACGGCCGCGGCCGTAGGTGTCCGGCAGACCGGTAACGATGTGCGTATGGCGAGCCACCTTCATCTCAGGGGTGTAAGCATCGAAAACAGCCTGGTTGTGCGTCTTGTGGTACTCGGTGAAGATCTTGTGGAACTTCGGATTGACGGTGTAGCCATAGGTGGAAGCCGCTTCCTCAGCCATGCGGATACCGCCGTAGGGCATGAACGCTCTCTTCAGCGGTTTGTCGGTCTGAAGGCCGACGACCTTCTCGAGGTCCTTCATCGACTCATCGATGTAGCCGGGGCCGTAAGCGGTCAGGCCGGAAACGACCTCCGTCTCACACTCCAGCACGCCGCCGCGGGCACGCTCTTCCTTCTGCAGCTCCTGCAGTCTGCCCCAGAGCTTGTCGGTCGCTTCGGTCGGTCCCTCAAGGAAGCTCTCGTCACCGTCGTAGGGCTTGTAGTTGTTCTGAATGAAATCGCGGACGTTGATGTCATCCGTCCAATGGGTTCCCTTGAACCCTCTCCATGCGGTATTGCTCAATTCAGTAACTCCTTCGCTATTCCGAATTACATGATCGCGTCAAGACGCTTGTTGTAGATGGTGCGGAAGGATTCGAACTCGCCGAGACCCATTCCGGTAAAGACAGCGCGGTAACCGGCTGCGCGCAGCTGCCAGATAAACGAATCCTGGCTGTTGTACAGCTCATCGGCCATGTAGTCGCCCCACGCAACGATCAGCGGGATGACGACAACATTGGTGTTTCTCTCAAGTGCGTTGCGCTTCTTCAGGAAGGTGATGGCCTGTCCGAAGCTGTCACGCTCCATCAGGGAGATGACCTTCATGTTGGCATAGCCCTTCTCCTGCAGCGACTGCTCAAGGAGCTTGTAGCCCATGAACGGGAACTTCGGGTTGCCGTGGCTGACAAGGAGGTATTCCTTGCCCGGATCGATCTCGGTCATGTTGACAAGAATGTCCGCAACCTCCGCGCAGGCCTCTGCGTTCGCGAGCACCGGATCAGCAACCTTGATGTTAAGACGGTCCTTGTAGAACTCAAGGCGGCCCTGAAGGGTGAAGTACAGCTCACCTCTTGCCATGAAGACCGGGATGACTTTCACGTCGGTGTACTTCTGAGCGATCGCGGTCTCAAGAGCTCCCTCAACCGTATACACCTTGTCCGCTGCGCTGTTGCCGGTCATGGCCTTTGCGGTATCGTCATCGGTAAATGCCTGCCAAACCGGCAGAGAAGAATATTTGGCAAGATCTTCTACGATCTTGTCGTAGGCTGCAGCCTTTGCACGGATGATGTTCGTGCCGACACTGACAACCAGGATCACAGTCTTATTGTCGCTCATGGGGAAGCTCCTTTCGCTGATAGGCCGCCCGGGGCCTTGGATTTATGTGTCCTTCGCTTCATTCGACGGCTCTAAAGCCTGCTTAAAATCCGAATGTAAGCGCTTTCCTTCGACAGCGCTTATTGTACCTGAAAACCCTCGGATTTTCAATAGCGATTTGATACATTGTTTCTTTGTTCGATAGCCTAATTCTATTGTTTTCAAGAGCCCATCAAACTTCAGAATTTGTTTATTCTCAGTCGATGATCCCGCGGATCTCGCTGATATCCTTGACACCGGTTTTCTCCATAAAGCTCTCCAGCTCACCGAGGATTCTCACCGGGCTTGCTGGCTCCACGAGGTTGATCGTTCCGGTCGCGACCATTGTCGCCCCGGCCATGATAAACTCCGCGACGTCCTCTCCGCTTTGTACGCCGCCCATCGCAACGATCGGCAGCGGAACCGCCTTGTGGACCTGATAGACTATGCGCACCGCGACCGGATGGATCGCCGGGCCGGAGAAACCGCCCATCTTATTCGCAAGCACCGGTTTGCGGCGGTAGACATCGATC
>ONYR01000267.1 GCA_900322165.1 uncultured Eubacteriales bacterium | reverse complement strand
TTGGTCAGACCGTCGGAGCACAGCATGATCTGGGTCAGATCCGCCGTATCCACCGCAAAGTCATCGATCTCGACGCGCTCATCGATTCCGATGGCACGCGTGATCATATTTTTCTGCGGATGATTCCGGGCTTCTTCCTCGGTAATCATGCCGCGCTTCACCAGCATTTCCACGATCGAGTGGTCCTCGGTCACTTTTGTCAGCTTCACCGGCGAAACCCCGGCTCGGTTAACTACATACAGCCGGCTGTCGCCCACGTTGAGGCAGTACAGCTTGCGGCCGATGATCGTCGCGGCAACGAAGGTCGTCCCCATGCCGCGGTAGTCCGGAGATTCCTGTGCCATATAGTAGACATATTTGTTCGTCCGCTCAAGCGTGGTTTTCATCAGGAGCACAACGTCATCCGCCTGCGTCGAATGCTCGCGGATATCGCGCACGAAAAAGCGCACCGCTTCCAGCGAAGCCAGATCGCCTGCCTTGTGACCGCCCATGCCGTCCGCGACAATGAACAGGTTCGGCAGGATTCCGACGGGCTCCGTCGTTGAGAACACCTGGTCCTGGTTCATCGAACGAACCACACCCTTGTCCGTCAGGGCTGAAGCCTTGATCCGATTGATCATTCCTTCATATACCATAAAAGGCACCACTCCTTCCTTTTAGTGATCAAGTTTCTTTCCGGCGCGCGCCCTCAGCTGGCCGCAGGCGGCGTCGATATTCTTTCCCATCTCCCGGCGTCTGGTGACGTTCACACCCTTCTCCTCGAGAACGGCCATGAACCGCCGGATCCTCGCCTCGGAGGGTCTGGCAAATCCGCACTCCTCGACCGGGTTCACCGGGATCACGTTGACATGGGCCAGCATGCCCTTCAGACGCTCCGCAAGCTCCCTTGCGTTGTCGTCCGAATCGTTGATCCCATCGATCAAAATGTATTCAAACGTGACGCGGTCCGAGGTTTTTTCCTGATAATAACGCACCGCGTCCATCAGTTTTTCCATCGGTACGCCTTCCGCGACCCGCATGATCTTCTTTCGAATCTCATCATTCGGCGCGTGCAGCGAGATCGCCAGCGACACGCCGGTTCCCTCATCCGCGAACTGCCGGATCCGATTTGGCAGGCCGCAGGTCGAAACCGTGATATTGCGTTTGCTCAGGTTTCTTCCCTTCTCATCATGGATCAGCTCCAGGAACCGAAGCAGCGCATCATAGTTATCGAACGGTTCGCCGCAGCCCATGATGACGATGTGGGAAATGTTCAGGTTTTCTGAGCGCTCCACCGTGTACACTTCCGCGGCCATCTCACCGGCGGTAAGCGAACGCTCGAGCCCGCCCAGCGTTGAGGCGCAGAATCGGCAGCCCATCCGGCAGCCGGCCTGCGATGAAATGCAGAGCGAATAGCCGAACTTGTACTTCATCAGTACGCATTCGACCGCCTTGCCATCGTACAGCCGAAGCAGGAATTTCGCCGTTCCGTCCTCCGCCCGCTGCACCGTCTCGATCCTCGGATAGTTCAGCGGACATTCCTTGGAAAGCTTCTCCCGAAGTGCCTTGCCAAGGTCGGTCATTTCATCATAAGAGACAGCGTGGCGCTGGTGCAGATGACGAAACACGATGTCGCCGCGGAACGGCTTTTCGCCCGCCTGCTCCATCCAGCTCCGCCACTCTCCCGAAGTCATACTCAGAAAATCCGGTTCCATTCTCGCTCCTTATACTGTCTCTTCATTTCGTTCATTTCATTGACGACTCTGACACGCCGCGGTGATCCTTACGGTTAGTGCTCGGCCGTCTTTTCCATCACGGCCACGTAAAATCCATCGTGCCCGCCATCGACCGGCCACAGTGTCAGACCGCATCCAAGCACTCCGTCCTCGCCAGGGAGGGACGGGAGCTTACCCGTCAAATCGATCAGGTGCATTTCCGGATGATCCTTCAAAAATGCCAGCACCTGGTTTTCATTCTCCTCTTTCGACAGCGTGCAGGTGCTGTAGATCAGCCGCCCGCCGTCCCTCACCGCTTTCACAGCGGTTTCCAGGATCTGCCGCTGCAGCTGCAGAAGATGCTGATGATCTTCCTCGGTATGATGCAGGGCAATATCCGGCTTCGAGCGCAGGATTCCAAGCCCTGAGCACGGTACGTCCGCAAGCACTTTATCAAAGGCTTCCGCATCTTTTTCGAGAGCTTTTGTTGCATCGCCCTGCTCTGCTTTGATGATCGTAAGTCCGAGCCTTCTGGCGTTTTCTTCGATCAGGCACACCCGGTGCTCATGCAGATCGCGGCTGATGATCTCACCGATGTTTCCCATCGACTCGGCCATCACCATCGACTTGCCGCCCGGAGCCGCGCACAGATCCAGGATCCGCTCCCCGCTTTTTGCGTCAGCCATCATCGCAGCGACCATGCTGCTCTCATCCTGAACGCTGAGAGAACCGTTTTGATACAGTTTCCACGCTCCGATGTTGCCGGTCCGCTCAAGATAGTAAGCCCCCTCCGCAAGCGTTCCTCGTTTAACAGAGGCGTTCCCGCTTTGGGCGCTTGTCTCCAGCGTCTCCCGCAGTGCCGCTTCAAATGCTTCTGCAGACAGTTTCAGCGGATTGCGCCGTACACAGACCGGACGTTTTGTCTTCACGATCTGCGTCAGATACCGGCATCTTTCCTCGCCGTAATCCTTTTCCCACATCGAGACGACCCAGTCCGGGACGCTCAAGAGCGATTCACCATCGGCCGCCGGTTTCTCCTCGCGCTGCACCGCGCGAAGCACTCCGTTGACGAAGGGAGCCAGATTGCGCATCTTCGAAGCCTTGATCACGCCGACCGTCTCATAGACCGCCGCGTGCGGCTTCACCCCGTCCAAATACCAAAGTTGGCAGACACCGATCCTCAGCAGCGCCCTGACAAAAGGCTTCATCTTCTCGATTGGGGTCTTTGACACCTTCCCGATCACCGCATCGATCGCGGCCTGATGCTCGATCGTCGTATAGACGAGCGTCGTGAAAAACCGCTGCTCCCGCTCATTGAGCTCTTGCTCTGCACTTTTCAATGTCTGATCGATGACAAGCGAGGCATAAGCCCCTTCATCGATCACTCGCTTGACGGCTTCCGCCCCAAGCAGTCTTGCCTTATCTGCGGTCACGGCCACGTCCAAAGATCAGCAGCAGACGAAGCAGCATTGCCAGCGACTGTGCCATCGCCGCGACATAGGTCATAGCAGCGGCGGACAGCACCTTCTTCGCGTGACCGACTTCATCCTGCTCCAGCAGCTGGGAAGACCCGAGAATATCAAGCGCACGTCTGGAAGCATTGAACTCCACCGGCACCGTCACGACCTGGAACAGCACCGACAGACCGAACGCCGCGATACCGATATAGATCAGGGTGTAAGCGAAATTGGAACCCGCATAGCTGCCGCTCGTGAAATACGTAAACACAAGGCCGGCAAGGATCAGCGGCATCGACAGTCTGGAACCGATCTGCGTGATCGGGATGATCGCATTGCGGAACTGCAGCGGCGCGTAACCAACGTGATGCTGGATCGCATGGCCGCACTCATGAGCCGCCACGCCGGCTGCTGCAATCGACGTGCTGCCGTAGACAGACTCAGACAAACTCACGACCTTCGTCGACGGGTTGTAATTGTCCGTCAGACTGCCCTGGATCGGCATGATCTGCACATCATAGATCCCGGCGCCATGCAGGATCGCCTCTGCCACCTGAGCACCGGTCATGCCTCTCCGGTTAAACACCTTCGAATAGGTATTGAACGTTGACTTCACCCTCGCCTGTGCGATCAGTGCCAAAATCACCGTCGGCAGCACGAGAATCACATAGTAAATATCAAAATACATAGAAACCTCCCAACAGCGAGAACCAAGCACAAATTTCGCCCTGGCCCTCAAACGCTCGAAGACAGAACGATATCATGGGCCAGATAGCCATTCAAGAAGGCTCGCGTCTCCATAGCCTTCTTTCCCTGCACCTGCAGCTCCAGAATCTCAAGGTAGTCTTTCCCGCACCGGATCACCAGTCTCGGGCGCTTGCCGCTAAGGAGCGCCGGAACCGCGCGTCCTGTCTCAAGCGTTTCCGCTTCAACGCCCGTCTCAGCCATTGCCTCTTCGCTGAGAACGCGAGCCTTCATCACGGTGCATTTCTTCCCGTCAAGGAAGCTGTAGGCGCCCGGCCATCCGATGAAGCCGCGCACCATACAATCGACCGCTCTGGCACTCTTCGTCCAGTCGATCAGACCGTCTTCTTTTGAAATGATCGGTGCGTAGGTCGCTTCGGAAGCGTCCTGCTTCGTCCTTGTCAGCTTCTCACCGGCCAGCAGTTTTTCTACCACTTCGCACACCAGGGAGCTGCCCTCGCGTGTCAGCTTATCGTAAAGGGTGTCGGCCGTTTCGTCCGGCTCGATCGGAACTTCGCGCGTCATGAGCATGTCGCCCGTATCCATCCCCGCGTCCATGAGCATCGCACTCACGCCCGTCTTTTCCTCATCGTTCACGATGACCCAGTTGATCGGCGCGGCTCCGCGGTATTTCGGCAGGAGCGACGCATGCATGTTGATGCAGCCGAGTCTCGGAATATCGAGGATCTCCTGGCTGAGGATCTGTCCGTAAGCGGTCACAAGGATCAGGTCCGGCTCCAGGCTTTTCAGGATCTCCACCTGCGAAGGACGTTTGATGCGTTTGGGCTGATAGACCGGGATCCCCGCTGCCTGCGCGGTGACCTTCACCGCGGGCGGAGTCAGGATCTGTTTCCGTCCGACCGGTTTATCCGGCTGAGTGAAAACACCGACAACCTCCAGTTCCGGATGGTTTTGGCGCATCGCCAGCACGCTCTCGAGCACTCCGGACGCGATTTCCGGCGTACCCATGTATACTACTCTCACTGCTTTTTCACCTCCAGCGCCGCCCTTGTCTGCGATCAGCGCTCCAGCCACTCCTCGACCTTGTCGGTGTACAAAATACCGTGCAGATGATCGATCTCGTGGGAGAATGCTTTCGCGAGCAGTCCTTCTCCGGTCACTTCGAACTCCTCGCCGTCACGGTTCTGCGCCCGCACCGTCACCTTGTTCGGGCGGCGGCAGACAGCGGAACGGCCCGGCACACTCAAACATCCTTCCGGCGTGTGCTGCTCGCCTTCCTCGGCAATGATCTCCGGGTTGACAAGCACCAGCGGCTCAAAGCCCTCCTCACCGGTATCAATGACAACGATCTGCTTCAGCACGCCGACCTGCACCGCGGCAAGTCCCACGCCGTCCGCATCGTACATCGTATCAAACATATCATCGATCAGGATCTGCGTCCGTCTGCCGAAGTCTTCCACCTTTTTCGACTGTTTCCGAAGGATCGGATCCTCGTTGATCCGGATATTTCGAATTGCCATCTTTCTATCCCCTCTGTGCATTCAAGGCGCTCTCGCGTCTTGTTTATAGAATCGACATCGGATCAATGTCCGCCACCATCAGCTGGTGGGACGGCCTTGACGATGCCCATTTATCACAACAATAAACGGTAAAATTGCGGAGTCTCTCTTCCTCCGCACATTTGACAAGCACCTTCCATCGGTACACGTCATTGATCTTCTCCAGTGAAGCCGGCGATGGTCCCAGAACCTCGATCGGCCGCCCGCTTGCAAAGTGCCGCATAACGCCCGCAAGCTCGAGAATCTCCTCCCGCACCTCGCTCTCCTTCTTTCCGGAGATCACGACCTGTGAAAGGTGCGTAAACGGCGGGCACTCCGAGAGCTGGCGCGCGGTCAGTTCACTCTCATAAAACGCCTGATAATCCTGCTTCTGCGCGGTCACGATGCAGTAATGATCCGGCGAATAGGTCTGGATCACGACCTCTCCGGGTTTTCCGGCTCTTCCCGCTCGGCCGGCGACCTGCGTCAGGAGCTGGAACGTGCGCTCCACCCCATGGTAATCGGCGTCGTAGAGCGTCATATCCGCCGCGAGAATTCCGACAAGCGTGACGTTCGGGAAGTCAAATCCCTTCGTCACCATCTGGGTTCCGATCAGGATATCGCCCTCGCCGTCGCGAAACGCGCGGTACACCGCTTCGTAATCATCGCGGGACTTCATCGTACTCATGTCCATGCGGACAACATTCGCGTCCGGGAACAGCTGTCGTGTCGCTTCCTCGACGCGCTGCGTCCCGATTCCGAACTGCTTCAGGTAGCGGGAGCCGCACTCCGGGCACACGGCCGGGAGCGCCACCTCTTTGCCGCAGTGATGGCAGATCAGGCGGTTTTTATCTTTATGGAACGTGTAGGGAAGTTCACACCTCGGACATTTGAGAACAAAGCCGCATTTTCGGCAGCTCACGGTTGTCGAGTAGCCCTTGCGGTTCAGAAACAGGATCGTCTGCTCTCCTTTTAAGAGGCGCTCACGGATCTTTTCCTGAAGCTCCTCACAGAAGATCGACCGGTTTCCCGCGGCCATCTCCAGCCGCATATCTACGACTTCCGCGCTTGGCAGCTCTGATTCCTTAACGGCTCGGCTTGGCAGCTCCAGCAGCGTATACTCGCCCTGCTTTGCCTTGTAATAGGTCTCGATCGAAGGGGTCGCCGACCCAAGGACAAGCGGGATCGAAAACTGGCGGCATCGCTCCATGGCCACTTCGCGGGCATGGTAATGCGGCGCCATCTGTTCGCTTTTATAGCTTGCATCATGCTCCTCGTCGAGAATGATCACGCCAAGGTTTTGGAACGGGGTGAACAAAGCGGACCTCGGACCGATCATGATCCGGTACAGCCCGCGCCTTGACAGATGCCACAGTCTCGCGCGCTCCGCGTCCGTCAGGCGCGAATGCGTCACGCCGACGATCTCCCCGAAACGCTGACGAAACACATCGATCAGCTGCGGGGTAAGGCTGATTTCCGGAACCAGAAGGATCGCCTGACGGCCTTCCTTTAATGCCGCCTCGATCACCTGCATGTAGACCTCGGTCTTGCCGCTTCCAGTAATTCCGTGCAACAAAAACGGCTCGAAACGGTGCTGTAAAAGCGCCTTTTCGATTCGGTCATACGCCGCCTGCTGATGTTCGTTCAGCGGCAGCGGCACGGATTTTTCTGTAACAAAATCAGTCGGCGGGATCCCCTCCGACTCACTTTGCAATGCGATATACCCCTTTTTGAGAAGCGACCGGAGCGATTCTCTCGGAATCTGCACCTGACGCCTCAGGACGCTGAGCGGAGCTTTTCCGCCCGCTTTCTCAAGCGTTTCAAGAAACGCCCTTTGGACCGCGCCCAGGCCGGACGTGATCTCTCCGGCACTTTTAAGCAGGCTGACCTGCTCCGTTGTCTTTTCTGACAGCCCGCCCGTTTTCGGAACAAATAAAGCAAGGCATGCCGAAAGCGGCGCCATATAGCGCCTTTGCATCCATCTTGCGCATTCCAGATCCGCAGCGGTAAAAACAGCTTCGCCGGAAAGCAGCTCTCCGGCTTCTCTGATTTTCGAAACGTCGATCCCGTCGAGCTTTCCGTCCTTGACTTCTGTCTCCGAAACCAGATCGACAATGTAGCCCGCCGCATTCTCCCTTTTCCCGAACGGGATGCGGATCATCATTCCCGGTGCGGCTTTTTCAGCGGTTTCCGCCGAAAGCGCATAGGTATAGAGCTGATCCACCCGCTGATGGTGCAGGTTTACAATGATTCGGGCATAAACCGGCATATTACTCCTCTTCGATCGACGTCGACAGATCGACGTCCGCCAGATTGGCCGTCTCGGCCTCGGCAGCGACTTCCGGCTCCCGGATCACGATGCCGAGCTTCTCTTCGTCCATCTCGCGAACCGCCTGAGCCAGCATGCGGCCGTTGGTCTCATCCGGGACCATCATATCCGCGCCGTTCACCAGGTCGCGGGCGCGCTTAGCGACCGCCATCACCAGCGTGTAGCGGCTCATGATCTCCGGATCACCGTTTTCACGGTTCACGTTATTGACGTGATCGATCAATTCAACATAGGAAGGATGTAACATCTTTCGTCTCCCTTCAGATTTCTGTCAACTCACAGATAGTACTCTCCATTTTATCATGAAAAGCGTTTAAAATCCACTAAAACTTTTGTTTTTCCAATAGCCCGAGCTTACATGCCGAGGGCTTTTCCCTCAGCCTCAA
The DNA here is from genome assembly GCA_900322165.1 of uncultured Eubacteriales bacterium. Taxonomy (GTDB): domain Bacteria; phylum Bacillota; class Clostridia; order Lachnospirales; family Bianqueaceae; genus RUG760. The sequence goes on along the minus strand of ONYR01000267.1, from coordinate 2,799 downwards.
GCTTATCGAGAAGATCCGTCTCCGACGGCTTCTTTCCCTCGCGGGTCTGGATCATGTGGTGAAGCTCCTCGATGCAGGCTTCCTTATCCTCGTTCACGACAAGAAGGTCATACACCCGTGCGCGCTCCATCTCGATGGTCACGGCCTGGTGCAGGCGTTTGGCAACTTTTTCCTCGCTCTCCGTTCCGCGCCCGACAAGGCGGCGCTTCAGCTCCGACATGGTCGGCGGGATCATGTAGATCAAGAGGGCTTCCGGATACTGCGCACGCACCTTCAGCGCGCCGTCGGACTCGATCTCAAGGATCACGTCCTGCCCCTCCTCGAGCTTCTGCATCACAAAGGATTTCGGCGTTCCGTAGTAATTGCCTACGTACTCCGTGTATTCAAAGAAATCGTTTTTCGCGATCCGCTCTTCGAAATCTTCCCTCGTTATGTAATGGTAAGAAACATCCGGGATCTCACCGGGTCTGGGGTCTCTCGTTGTCGCGGAAACCGAAAGCGCGTAAGGATACCGCCTCACGAGTGCTTCTACGATCGTTCCCTTTCCCACACCGGAAAACCCGGAAATGACCGCTAACGTTCCTTTTTTTCTCTCACACATCTTCCGTCTCCTCTTCCTCATCTGCCAAATTTGCGTCCGCTCCCAAGTCCTTGCCGCGCATACGCGTCTGGATCGTTTCGGGCGAGATCGCCGAAACAACGACCTGATTCGTATCGAGGATCAGGACCGAACGGATCTTGCGTCCGTAGGTCGCATCGATGAGCACGCCCTTTTCCTTTTCCGTCTGGATCCGGCGCCTGACCGGCGCTGAATCCGGGGAAAGCAGCGCCACGACCCGCTCCGCGCTCACCACGCTTCCGAATCCGATATTGATGATTTCCATTCCGGCTCCTCTGCCTGCGGCTCTTGATTACTCGATGTTCTGGATCTGTTCGCGGATCTTTTCGACAATGTTTTTCATTGCCAGCGCATGACGCGTGATTTCCAGATCATTGGACTTGGAGGCGATCGTGTTGCTCTCGCGGTTCAGCTCCTGCGTCAGGAAATCCAGCTGACGGCCGATCGGCTCTTTCTTTTCGATGAGCTGGCGGTACTGCTTGATATGGCTGTGCAGCCGCGTCAGCTCCTCATCGATGCAGCAGCGGTCCGCAAACAGCGTCACTTCCGTCTCAAGACGGCCTTCATCAAGCTGCTGCGTTTTCGCCTTGTCAAGATACTGATCCATCCGCTCGTAGAGCCTTGTCTTGTAGCCCTCGACAACGCGCGGTGCGATCTTCTCGATCTCAACAACATGCTCCTCCAGCTCATCCAGCTTGCTCTTGAAATCAAGCTTGAGCGTCTCGCCCTCTCTCAGGCGCATCGCGTCAAGATCATTGATCGCCAGATCCAGCGCCTCCGTCAGGATCACCTTGATCTCCTCAAGATCCTCCTCAGCCATCTCCGACTCCACGACACCGGGCAGGTTCAGCACCTTGCTCAGCGCCAGATCATCCGTCAGACCGACGTTTTCCGCGGCCTTTCGAAGCGCGGTGACGTATTCGGAAAGCTTTGTCTCGTTGACCCAGACCGTTCCCTGATCATCGGAATGGTTGGTGTAGCGGATTGAAACGTCCGCCTTGCCGCGTGCGATCCTCTCCTTCATAATGGCGCGGATCGACGCCTCCAGCGCCTGGAACTGATGAGGCATCCGAATGTTCGGCTCAAGGTAGCGGTGATTCACCGTTTTGATCTCGACAGTAAACTGACGGCCAAGCTTCTCACATTCGCCTCGGCCAAATCCGGTCATGCTTTTCATGCTATCCTCCATATTCCCTCATGGCTTGCGAGGGTCATTATCATGCAATACAAGCGTACTGGGACACACTCCCGGTATCCTAAGAATTTTACCATGTCCCGGCCTGAATAACAAGTCCGCACTTGAAAACCGCGCCACCGGACGATATACTTGCAAGAAAAAAGCAGACAGGCAGAAACACATGATCAGACTTCACGATATCAAACTTCCCATCGAGACCGAAGCCCCGCAGCTTGAGAAGGCTGTGCGCTCGCTTCTCTCCGTTTCCGATCTCCATCCGCTTTCGGTTCGGATCATCCGCCGCTCGCTCGACGCGAGACGTTATCCGGACCGCTTTCAGTATGTCTACACGCTGGACGTTACCATTGCGAAGGAAGACAAGATCGTCAAGCGCCTGAAGTCGCAGCGAAAGATCAAGTGGGAACAGTTCGCGGAGACTCCGCACTACACCCCGCCGACTCCCTCCGCGCTTCCCTCTCAGCGCCCGGTTGTCGTGGGACTCGGGCCTGCCGGTCTGTTCTGCTCCCTGCTGCTGGCGCGCGCCGGGCTGAAGCCGCTCATCATCGAGCGTGGCCGCCCCGTGGAGCAGCGCACACACGATACGCAGCTTTTCTTCCATGACCATATTCTCGACCCCGAGTCGAACGTTCAGTTCGGCGAGGGCGGTGCCGGTGCGTATTCGGACGGAAAACTGAATACCCTGATCAAGGACCCCACGCTGCGGGGCGGCTTTGTCATGCGCGAATTTGTCAAGGCCGGCGCGCCGGAGGAGATCCTCTACGCCGCCAAGCCTCACGTCGGCACCGACCGGCTTCAGATCGTTGTTAAAAACATGCGCGAGGAGCTCTTGTCGCTCGGGGCGGAGATCCGCTTCGAGACTAAGCTGATTGGGTTTGAACGCACGGAAGATTCCAGGATCAAAGGCATTTACCTGGAGTCGCGTGACGGCACGCGCGTCTACGAGGAAACCGACACGGTCTTCCTTGGCATCGGCCACAGCGCG
>ONYR01000272.1 GCA_900322165.1 uncultured Eubacteriales bacterium | reverse complement strand
TTTAGCGGAAGACGCGGCCTGGCTTCCGGTAATGGAAAGTCCCTTTTTCAGTTCCGCTTTCGGGGCAGCCTTCTTTATAAAGCGCTCACTCGACCCCATACCGCTTCCTTCGTTCGTGCACAGCGGAAGGATCGTTTTGCCGCTGAAATCAAAGTGCTCGAGGAACGTCAGCACCGCCATCGGCACCGTCCCCCAGTAGTTCGGGTACGCCAGCACGATCGTGTCGTACTCATCGATCGACGCGGGCATCTGCACGAGCTCGGGCCGTGCGTTGTTTCTCAGGTCCTGCTTTGCCTCATCGATGCAAGTCATATAGACCGGGGAATACGGATTTTTCATCTCGATCTTAAAGGTATCCGCTTCGATCATGTCTTTCATGAGATTGCAGACAATCTCGGTGTTGCCAACCTTCACGTAGCGCATCGCGCCTCCGAAATAGTTCTCATCCGCTCTGGAGAAAAATGCGATCAATGTTTTTGCCATGGTGTTGCCTCCTGAATGTGTATCGTTTTGCGTCGGCCCTCGAGCGTTTTCAGCCTTGCCGTTTCAGCCCTCAGCCTCTCGCGTTCGTTCACTTGCTTTTCATGGTTTCATTATACGGTGCAGCTATTGTAAAGTCTAATCGAAATATGTTATACTCGATTTAATATTTAAATAACAGGAGTGACCAATGAATACGAAGCAGATCGATTACTGTATTGAAGTTGCACATACCTTGAATTTCAGCCGTGCCGCGGACAATCTATATGTTAGTCAGCCGACGTTCTCCTATCAAATAAAACTGCTTGAAGATGAAGTCGGATTTCAAATCTTCGAGCGCAGCGGAAAAGGCGCTGTGCTCACTCCGGCCGGTGCTCAGTTTGTTTCATTTCTCACCGGAATGCGGGAGGACTTGAAACGGGCGATCGAGCAGGGGCAAAACTTCAGCGCCAAGTACAAGGACAGTATCTCGATCGGCATGATGGTCAGGCAGGCGGTCTACTTTCTTCCGGAAGCGATCCGTCTTTTCGCAGAGGAATATTCCAGTGTGCAGATCGTTCCTCATTTTCAGTATGATGGGAGCTTTGAGTCTTTCCTTAGCAGAGAAACGGATATTGTGTTCGCGCTTCGTGAACAAACCCGTCAGATTCCCGGTATTCAGGTTCATGACCTCTTTGAAAGCCAAATCTACCTGATCTGCAGACGGGACGATCCGCTCGCGGCCAAAAACCGCATAAGCGAAGAAGACCTCTACGGGCGCACTCTCATGGTGGGAGGCGGCTCTCCTCCCGCACTGCGCGCGGTTCAGCACCGACTCATTTCTTCCGGAAAAATTGAATACTTTAACAGTGCCGACCATGAAACGACTTACGTCAATGTCGCTGCCGAGCGCGGAATCTGTCTCGCGCCCGGTTTCCTCAACGACCATAGCGGCCAGTTCGCTTGGATCCCGTTCGACTGCCCGGAAACCTTCTCCTGCATCCTCTGCACACACAAAGACGACACCCGTCCGGCACTGAAAGCCTTCGTCGAAACACTGAAACAGCTTTATAAACAAACCATTGCGTTCCCGATGTGAGATTACTCCTCGCTCTCCCACTTCGCGTAGATCTCAGCCAGATGGTCGATCTCTTTGACGCTGCGGTCTTTCATCTGCCAGTCGTCAGCGCTGAGGACCGTCATCGTGAGCGGGCTCTCGTTCGTGAACGGGGTCCACTCGGGCAGGCCAGGTGCGTTCGGGCTGCCTGTTTTGGCAAAGTTCGTCCAACGCAGCATCATGACCCGGGAGAGCGCATCATCCTCCTCGGTGGAGGGGAAATAGAACTTCTTTAATGTGTGGAAAACATAATACTGGTCATCGCCGTGAGAGGCAAGATTCGTGCCGGGCATCGGATGATCATAGCTCATCAGGTAGACCGGCTTTTTCGGCTGGTTTGCCTGCACTTTCGCCCAGGCAAGCTGCGCGGCCTTCATCTCGTACGACTCGCACCACTCCGCATAATGGGTCGCCTGCTCATCCGTTGTCGGGGTGACACTCTTCCCGAAAATCTCCGTCCGCTCGCCGAACTTGTGGTCTTTGAAATTCGCAACCGTGACCGGTGCGCGCAGCGGCCAGCGGATCTCGTTCAACGTCGTTGAAAGAATGTAGTCCAGATCCTGCTGACGGCCCTGACGGACCATTTCGTCCATCGTCACAGGCAGTGTCCAGCCGTCCCCCGTGATGTTAAACCAGCGGTCAAACCCAAACCCGTTGTAGATCTCCTGAAGCTTCTCCGCCGGGAGCGCGCGCATTTCTTCAATCGTGGAGAGCCCGCAGAAGCGGACGAACTCTTCACCGCGCGCCTTCAGCTTGCTGTACGGCAGGCTGTAGTTCGGGTTCAGGCCGCCCGCGCTGTGGCAGACCGCGTGATGGATCAATCCCTCTGCGAGCGGGCTGCAGGCGAGTCCCTGCACCGAACGCCCGCCACCGGAACATCCGAAAATCGTCACATTGCCCGGGTCGCCCCCGAACGCTTCGATGTTATCATGCACCCACTGAAGCGCCGCGATCTGGTCCATCAGACCATAATTGCCGGTCGCGTGATGCACATTTTCCTTCTCCAGATCAGGATGGCCGAAGTAGCCAAAAACACCCGTACGATAGTTCGCTGTGACAAGGATCACACCATATTGGCAGAGGCCTTCCCCGTCAAAAATCAGATCATCCGTCGTGCCGCCCTGCAGCCCGCCACCATAAAACCAGACCATGACCGGAAGCTTCTCGCCCATTGCCACGGCACACTTCGTCCCCGCTTCACCTCGCTCCAGCGCCTCAGCCGGCGTCCACACGTTCAGGTAGAGACAGTCCTCACTCATGCGCAGCGGACGCGGTTTGACCGGGTTTTCGGCCATGCACTTCAAAATGTATGGAGACTGACTGTTGTCCCGCTGCCAGCAGCTGTATCCGTAATCAAAGCAGTCCCGCACGCCCTCCCATGGTTGCGGCTTTTCGGGTGCCCTCCAGCGCAGCTCGCCAACAGGCGGCGCGGCAAACGGGATGCCGAGGAAGGACACGATGCCCTCCGTGTCTGTCATTTTGCCTCTCACAAGGCCGGTACTGATACGAGTCTCCAACATGGTTACGTCCTCCATTCGTGTTGATAGCTCTACTTTACTTTTTCCCCGGCCGCGCGACATTTTACAAAAAGACTCTTTGCTTCACTAATGTACACAGAATCCCGCGCGGATGTGTTATACTGGGTGAAATCCTTCGATTTCCACTGCGAGGCAACGTATGAACTACCACGACTATTACGATTCTCCGCTTGGGCGGATCTTACTTACCAGCGATGAACTCGGACTGACCGGGCTGTATTTTGCGGATGAAACGGATGAGGAGATGAGCAACGCAAGCGAAGCGACCGTGCCCGAATCGTCCTCCCTCACTCAAGCCAAACAATGGCTCGACATCTACTTTTCCGGACACAAGCCCGATTTTACCCCTCCGCTTCACCTGACCGGCTCGCCTTTCCGCGTGCGGGTTTGCGAGATCATGCTCGAGATCCCGTACGGTCAAACGATCCGCTACGGCGAGATCGCTAAGCGCATTGCGCAGGAACGTGGAGCTGCAAGGATGTCCGCTCAGGCTGTTGGAGGTGCGGTCGGTCACAATCCGATCAGCCTTATCGTGCCTTGCCACCGCGTCATTGGTGCAAACGGAAATCTGACCGGATACGGTGGCGGAATCGATCGAAAAATCGCGCTGCTCAGGCTTGAAGGGATCGACACGGATCAGTTCAGCATGCCGAAATCACGCTGAATTCCAGCCGCAGCCGCATAACCTATTCAACTTAACTCAGCAAAAAACAAAACGGCTAAACTCGTTAACCCTCGAGTTTAGCCGTTTTTTCAGTTATTTCATCAACTCAGCCAATCCGCTGAAGCCGCAGTAGATCTCGCTTCTCCAGCTCGATTACAAAACACTCTTCCTCGACATCGACCGCAGGATGGGAGTCCGTCACTGTCAAAACAACCCCAGCGACCTCGGCCCCGTCGACTTCATCTCCATCGATCTCAACCCTCTCAAACCCCTCTGCGCTTCCCATCAATACATACTGCGCTCCGGTGTAGACAAGGTAATTCTCCTCTTCGTACAGCGGCAGGACCTCGAAGGGCTTTGCGATATCGA
>ONYR01000275.1 GCA_900322165.1 uncultured Eubacteriales bacterium | reverse complement strand
TTTGAGATGATTTTTCATAGTTACGCTAAACTATACTCTTTTAACACGTGAAGGCATATAATCTCAAAACCAAATTTCACCCGGTTGAGATTACTTTTGCACGATCCACTGGGTTTGTCCTATGATCCGCTGGGGTTTCCTATGATCCACCGGGTTTTCCTATGATCCGCTGGGGTTTCACCGTGATTCAGCGCGCCTGCCGACAGCCATTTCACCTAAAAACAGAAATGCGAGCCTCCCATTTTCCCGGAAAGGCTCGCATCTTTGCTTATATAGATTACAAATCACACATAAAACAACAGTTTCGTGTAGGTCGGGTACGGCCAGTACTTCTCGGCGGTCAGGCGCTCCATCGCGTCGGCCTCTTTGCGGAGGGCAGCCATTGCAGGAAGGACTTCGTCGCGGCAGGCTGCGCCTTTTTCGGTGATATTCGAGAGGGCGTGCGCTTTCGCAGTTACTTCTTCCAGCTTGCGAAGGGCTTTGTAGGTTCGCGCCTGCAAGCGAGTAAGCTCAGCAGCCAGGCTGGCTTCGAAGGAGCCAAAGCTCTTCGCGCAGCCCGATTCACCGCTGTCCACATCGGCACCGTCCAACCCGTCTGCTCCATCACACACCATCATCCCCAGCGACTGCTGGCGCATGGCGATCTCGGTCAGGTCCTTTACGTACGCGCTGACGGCCGGAAGGATCTCCTTGTAAGCCATGTCGATCATCGTCAGGGCTTCAAGGTTAATGGTCTTGCAATAGGTCTCCATCGAGATCTCAAAGCGCGACTCGAGCTCAGACTTGGTGAAGATGTGGTGCTTCGTGAAGACTTCGACGTTCTTCTCGGCGAGGTACGCCGGGAGGGCATCGACCGTGGTCCGCAGGCAAGGCAGGCCGCGTCGCTCCGCTTCCGCCTTCCACTCCTCGGAGTAGTTGTTTCCGTTGAAAATGATGCGCTTGTGGGCCTTGATGACACGGCGGATCAGCGCTTCGAGCTCGGTATGGAAATCCTTGCCCTCGCTGACGGCTTTTTCAAGCTCATCCGCGTACTGGCAGAGCGACTCCGCGACGATTGTGTTGATCATGACGTCCGGGTCGGAGATCGAAGAACCGGAACCGGGCATACGGAACTCGAACTTGTTACCCGTGAAGGCGAACGGCGAGGTACGGTTGCGGTCGGTCGTATCCTGCGGGAAACGCGGGAGAATATGGACACCGACCTTCATCAGCTTTCGGTCTTTCTGCTCGTAATCTTCGCCCGCCTCGATCGTCTCGAGGATCTCCGTCAGCTCCTCTCCGAGGAACATCGACAGCGTCGCGGTCGGCGCCTCGTTGCCGCCAAGGCGATGGTCATTGCTCGCGCTCGCGACCGATGCACGCAGCAGATCCTGATAATCATCGACCGCCTGGATCACCGCGCAGAGAATCAGCAGGAACTGCGCATTCTCGCTCGGCGAATCGCCGGGCTCGAGAAGGTTGATGCCCGTGTCGGTCGAAAGCGACCAGTTGTTATGTTTGCCGGAACCGTTGATCCCCTCAAACGGCTTTTCATGAAGCAGGCAGGCCAGCTCATGGCGGCGCGCCACCTTTTTCATGATCTCCATCGTAAGCTGGTTATCGTCCAGCGAATTGTTGCAGTCCCCGAAGACCGGCGCCAGCTCATGCTGCGCAGGCGCGACCTCGTTATGCTCGGTCTTGGCCGGGATGCCGAGCTTCCACAGCTCCTCATCGAGGTCCGCCATGAACTCCTTCACGCGCGGCTTGATGGTGCCGAAGTAATGATCCTCCATCTCCTGGCCCTTGGGCGGGCGCGCGCCAAACAGGGTGCGGCCGCAGATGACAAGGTCCTGGCGCTGGTAATACTTTTTCCGGCTGATGAGGAAATACTCCTGCTCCGCGCCGACCGTAACCATGACACGCTGCACGTCTTCATTCCCGAACAGCTTCAGGATGCGCAGGGTCTGCTTGTTGATCGCCTCCATCGAGCGCAGGAGCGGCGTTTTCTTATCGAGCACCTCGCCCCCGTAAGCATAGAAAACCGTCGGGATGCAGAGGGTATTGTCTTTCAAAAAGGCGTAAGCCGAAGGATCCCAGGCCGTGTAGCCTCTCGCTTCAAAGGTGGAGCGCAGGCCGCCGTTCGGGAAACTCGACGCATCCGACTCGCCCTTGACAAGCTCCTTGCCCTTGAACTCCATGATGACGTGGCCGCCGTCCACCGGATGGATGAAGCTGTCATGCTTCTCCGCGGTGATGCCGGTCATCGGCTGGAACCAGTGAGTGAAATGGGTCGCGCCCTTCTCGATCGCCCAGTCCTTCATGGCCGCAGCCACCGCATCCGCGATCGCCGGGTCAAGACTGTGTCCGGCCATGGTCCGCTTCAGGCGCTGATACACCTCCTCCGGGAGGCGTTTTTTCATTTCATCATCGCCGAACACCAGGCTGCCGAACATTTCCGGAACGCCCACTCTGACTCCTTCGTTGTCTTTCATTGTTGTCTCCTTGCTTGCCTAACTCAGTCCAGTCTCGTAAACTCAATGACCTCCTGATGCCGGATCGTATCCTTTACATACAGGCCCTTATCGCTGTATTCGATCTCCCCCGCCTGGCTGTCGTAGGGATCGCGCCTTGAATGCTGCTTTTCCGGGATCAAGCCGGCCTGGAACGCGTCGTTCGCAGCCATCCGGAAGCAGTCCAGATTGCCGAAATAGTGATTCCAGCGCTCCGTATTGCCGCTTCGAAAGGCTGATCCTCCAAAGGAAGCATCCGCAAACAGCCAGCCGTACGGCTCAACATAGAACATCGCCCAATCATGCATCCCGGCCTCATCCGGCTCTACGTAAAGGCCCGACTGCCATCTTGCCGGAATGCCCGCGCTGCGGCAGAGCGTGATAAACAGAAGCGCCTGGATCCCGCAGTCGCCGCGCAGATTCAGCGCCGCATACTCAGGAATCTGTTCATGCGTGAAATACTGACGGCTGTAGGAATACACGACCTTCGTCGTGACGTAATCGTAGAAACGCCGCGCAAGAATCAGCGGATCCGTCTCCTCCCCGGCCAGCTCATCCCGCAAGGCCTTGATCGCCTCGGTAAAACGGATGTGCGGCGGGATCTCCTCAAGATCCTCCGGCCTGACCATGCCCGACGCCATCGCCTGCTCCAAACCGCAGGCTGCCTCACCCGCCTCAGGCGTCTTTGTCAGATCATGATATTTCGCGTCCGCCTCAAATTCATATTCGACCTCGAACGGATGGTTCTCTGTGATATGCTCCCGAAACGCGACCGTCCGCTGCGGCTGATCCTCACTGCCGATGAAGACCTCGCAGCCGCCCTCGCCCTGAGACGGGAAGGTGCGGAGGATGCGGATGTTTTTCATGTTGATCTGCGGCTTCGGGATCGGCAGGTGCACGAGCACATCGCCCTCGCGGAAGCTCTCCGGCGCTACCGTAATCGACGCCTTCAGGCGGATCCGCGCCGCGACACAGCCTTTCGCTTTCATGTCCGCGATCGCTGCATCGCGCACATCGATCACTTCCGCCGCGTTGTAATTCTCCTGACGAACTCCGGCACGTCTGGCAATGTCCGGATTGACATCGCGCAGCGTCTGGTAGAAGCGCGCCGCAAGACGGAGCGTCCCGTCAATATAGAGCCAGTCAACTTTCCGCTCATCGATCAAGGTCTCGAGCTCCTCCATCGTGAAGTCCGGGATATCCTGTTGCATGAGCGCAAGCCCTTCCTCGAGCGTGTAAGCATAATCCTCCGGAAGATGCTCCAGGATCTCCCGTTCCACAAGGAGCCTCTTTTTCATAAACTCCGGCACGCGGTCCGAGCGCAGATACCAGTCGATCAGCCGGTCCGCACGCTTAAAATCGCCCGCCCACTTGGCCTTCAGGATATCCTCAGGCAGCTCAACAGCGAGCATTCTGACGTCATCTTGTTTCATAAATGCTCCTTCCCGAGAAAAGGACAGAATTAATTCGCATTATATCAAAACCATGATTAAATTTCCACCCTGCAATCCCGTAAATACATAACAGAAATGCATAACAAAAGACCGCTGTTTTTGTAACAAAAACAACGGCCTCTATCCCGTTGGCGGCCTATCGCCGCCGGTGTATATATCGAAATTGCTCTCCTCGTCAGCCGAAAGTCGTTCTTTTCCGGAAGACAAATCAAATTATACCACCGGGTCACATTTGTGTCAACATCTGTAACACAAATGTAACAATTCGTTTTTGGCTGAAAACCTCAAGAAATTGCGCGTTTTATCCACAAAACCCACAAGCTCTTGTGGTTCGAAGAGCTCATTTGCCACCCTCGTTTATCCACATATTTCCCGAAAAGCATGACAAATGTTACAAAGTCGATCGATCGTATCAGTTCTCTGCGCAGACCTTGCACCTTGCACAGGCTGACGGCGCGGTGGCAATGCCGCCAAGCGCGGTTTCACGAAGCTCGTACGGCATCGAACGTCCGACGCGCAGCATGACCTGCAGCATTTCATCGAACGGAACGAGCGAATCCACTCCGGAAAGCGCCATCTCCGCGCAGACAAGGGCATTCGCTGCCGCGGTCGCGTTGCGCTTCTGGCACGGTGCCTCGACAAGGCCTCCGATCGGATCGCAGACAAGGCCAAGCATTGTTGCCAGCACCGAGGCCGCCGCGCTGAGGCACGAAGCAGGTTCTCCGCCCATCAGCTCCACCACAGCCGATGCGGCCATCGCGGCCGCGACACCGATCTCTGCCTGGCAGCCGCCTTCCGCCCCAGCCACCGT
>ONYR01000276.1 GCA_900322165.1 uncultured Eubacteriales bacterium | reverse complement strand
TTCACTGAGATCGGCGTCGGGAGCCTCATACTCAATGATGCGGATGTTTCGATCGTCCGCTTCGCTGAGAAGGGCGCGAAATCCCTGAAGACGCCGCAGCTGTTTCTCGTTTTTGAAAGCCGGGGTGATGTAGATGAAATCGGTGATGCCTTTTTTTAGCATGGCTTCCACTCGCAGATAGCTGGAAGCAAAATAATCGTAGCTGACACTGCTTACATCGGCTTCTTCGCTCATGCCATCGATGACGGAGAGCGGGATCTGCTGGCGGCGGATGATCTCCATCACATCCTCAGGGACGTTCTTGAAGTTGGAAGTGATGTAAAGGATACCGTCGGCCTGTGTATTCAGACATGCATTGACATAAGGGGGGCTCTCCCCCTTTTTTTCTTCGCTGAATAAGACCATGCTGTAGCCGAGTGGCTCAAGATAGGCGCGAATTCCCTGTAAAGCAAGATAGTAGCGGGGAATCGAAAGCGTGGTTGCGAGCCGGATGGCAATGCATTTGGAGCGGCTTGATTTCAGACGCTTGGCCGCACTGTTCGGGATATAGCCGAGATCCTGCACCGACTGCAAGACACGTCTTCGCGTTGCGTCGGAAATGTTTTTTCCGGGCGTTTCATTCAGGACATACGAAACCGTTGCAACGGAGACGCCGGCTGCAGTGGCGACGTCTTTAATGGTTACCTTTGTCATGGCTGCCTCGTAAGAAAGATTGTGGGCTCAGAGAAGCTCGTCAAGGAAGAGAATGGTTTCTCCGAGGGTCAGGAAATAGTGGGCGCGGCTTCGGTTGAAATTGAAGAAACCGTGCGTGGCGCCGGGATAAGACTTCAGGCGGGAGTCAATGCCGAGCTCGCAGGCTTTTGCGGAAAACTCCACCAAGCCGGCATGGGGAACGGTCGTGTCGGCTTCGCCGTGCATGATCAGCATCGGGGGCATTCCGGGCTTGAGCATGTTGACGTTCATCACCGGGAAGCGCGTGGTCCAAGTGCTGAAGCGCTCGAGGTTGGCAGTGTCGGAGGGGCTGAAAACGCCGGGATTGAACAAGGCCAGAGCTTTCGGATAGACACCGGAGAGAGGACCGACCATCAGCGCGATCAATCCACCCGCTGACCCGCCGCCCGCGGCAAGACGTTCCGGGTCGAGGCGGAAACGGGCTGCGTTGTCGCGGACATACGTCCAGGCGGCAGCGCCGTCTTCCATGCTGTCCGGGGCTGTGGTGCCATGAAGCGTCGTGATACGGTAGTCCGCGGAGAATGCGACATAGCCATGCTTGGCAAGCTCTTCCGCCTGCGGGCCGAAGGCATCCTTACATCCGACCATAAAACCGCCTCCGAAGAAAAGGAGAATGCCCGGCCGAAGACCGGGAAACTCATCGGCGTTGGGTTCATAGATATCGATGCCGAGCTTTACACCGGCATTTTCATAGTATTCGGTAGTTTTTGTAATCGCAGCGTCTCGTTTTTGCTGTCTGGCGACAGTCTGCTGATGAAGAGCAAGCATACGTTCCATGTCTGGCATCGTTCATACCTCCTGAGTTATATTGGTTGTTCGGTGAGAAAATCAAACGGAATATAAACGTTTCACTTGATAGTAACTATATCACAGAAGCACACGTCCCGTGAATGGGGCAAAATGCATGAAGTTTAAACGATTAAATTAGCGGTATTGCACAATTTACAGGGGAGTTTCTTTCGGGTAAAATTACAAGTGAAATTTAAACGATTAACCTAAAGCTTTACCACGAACGGAGGAACGCAGCGATGATGGGAGTCAACACGAATCGAATGGAACGCAACGCAGTCCTGGCAAGAAGGATCGCCGCGGAAAGCATGGTCCTTTTGAAAAATGAAAAGGAGTGCCTTCCTCTTCAGGAGGGAAGCCGTCTTGCCTTGTTCGGTGTTGGGCAGGTCCGCACGGTCAAGGGCGGAACCGGTTCCGGAGAGGTGAATAATCTCAAGTCGACCTCGATTCTGGAAGGACTTTCGGACAAAAGTGCGTTCGCGGTCGATCCGGAGCTTGCTGCGTTATATACGGAGCATGCGAAGACAACGCAGATCAGCAAGGTCAGCCTGCTGAAATATGATTCGAATCACTATGAAGAGCTGGTGCCGGAGGAAGCGCTCATCAAGGCAGTCGCTGAGCGCAATGAGGCCGCGGTTGTTGTGATCTCCAGAATGGCCGGCGAAGGCTCGGATGTGGATGCGAGCGAACTGTTTCTTTCCGAGAAGGAAGCGAAGCTGCTGGACTTGGTTTGCGCCAACTTTCAGCAAACGATCCTCGTACTGAATACGCCCGGAATGATGGAGATCAGCCCGTGGATCGAGAAAGTCACGGCGATTCTGTTTATCGGCCTTCCAGGACAGGAAGGCGGAAGCGCGCTGGCGGATGTGCTGAGCGGCAAGGTCTGCGCGGGTGGAAAGCTGACGGATACCTGGCCGGTGCATGCGGAGGATTATCCGAATGCGGCTTACTACGGTGTATATCAGCCGAATGGCATTGTGGTAAAGACAAGAAAAGCCACATTGACGCAGACCGATGTTCCCTATCACGATGATATTTATGTTGGTTACCGCTATTTTGATACCTTCGGCGTTCCGGTCATGTTCCCGTTCGGATACGGTATGAGCTTTGGCCAAGCGGTGATCGAAAATGAATCCTTTATCCTGCGTAAGGAGACCGTTGAAGTCCGCGCAGACGTGCGCAGTGTGGCAGAGAGAAGACCGTGCCGCGAGGTGCTGCAGGTGTATGTTTCAAGTCCGGACGGAAAGCTCGAAAAGCCGTATCAGGAACTGAAGGGCTTTGCCAAGACGAAGGTGCTCTCTCCCGAGGAGAAAGAAACGCTCTGCGTGCGGTTTTCGGTGAGGGATCTTGCGAGCTATCTCAGGGAAGAGGCTGCCTTCGTACTCGAAGCAGGCTATTACTATATCCGCGTTGGATTCTCCTCCAGAGATACGCGAATCATCGGTGCGATTCGTGTCGATGAAACGATCAAGACCGCACAGCTGAAAAACATGTACGATCCGTTGCCGGACGGGTTTGAGATTTTGTCGAAGAAAGCTCACAAGGCGATCTCCTATCCCGTTGAAGAAGCGCAGAAGCGCGCAGCCGAGAAGACGGCTGAAGTGCTTTCCAAAGAAGACATTACCCTGTTTACCGCGGATTATTCCGCGAAGGAAAAGCCAGGAAAAGCAGTGAACGGACTGAGGCTGGAAGCGGTGATGGCAGGACGCGGGAGCTTTGAGGATCTCGCAGCGACCATGAGCGATGAAGATCTGTGCCGCTTCGTCTGCGGGCAGGGAATGGACTTCTCAAGCTTCGAAGGTTTTGACATGAACGCGGCGCTGAATGATCCTTCCAGCGATGCCTTCGCGCTGATCCAGACGCAGGGCGGCGGGGATGCCGTGTTTATGGTGGAGGGTGAAGCAGGTCAGACAAGAGATTATAAGGATAAATACGGAATTCCGCCGATCGTATTGGCAGACGGGCCTGCGGGACTTCGTCTGACAAAGAACGTCAAGAAAAACGGCGAGGTGATCGGCCATCAGTATTGTACGGCTTTCCCGACCGGGTCTCTGATCGCGTGCAGCTTTGATCCTGCGCTCCTCGTAAGCTTTGGCAAGGGAGTCGGAGAGGAGATGAAGGAATACGGCATCGACCTCTGGCTTGCTCCGGGCATGAACCTTCATCGGAATCCGAAGTGCGGACGCAATTATGAGTATTTTTCGGAGGACCCGGTGATCTCGGGTCTGTGCGCGGGCGCGATCACCAGCGGTGTCCAATCCGTCTGGGGTGCCACGACGATCAAGCATTTCGCCGCGAACAGCCAGGAATTCATGCGCGGCCAGTCCAACGATATCATTTCCGAGCGGGCGCTGCGTGAAGTTTATCTGAAGGGCTTTGAGATCGCGGTGAAAACCTCGCATCCGAAGGCGCTGATGACGGCCTACAATGATATCAACGGAGTCCCCTGCGCTGACAGCAGGGAGCTCTGCACCTATATTCTGCGAGATGAGTGGGGCTTTGACGGCCTTGTCATGACGGACTGGGGCGGCGGAATCTCGCACCCGGCGCTTTCGATGTGGGCCGGGAACGATATGATCCAGCCGGGCGGTGCGCTTTCGGTTGGCATGCTGAAGGAGGCGCTCGAGCTTGGGCGCGAAGGCAAGGCGCTCGTGTCGAAGGGCAAAGCGCAGAAGGAAGTCATGATTACAAGAGAAATGCTGGAAGCCTGTGCCGTCCGCATCATGAAGGTGGCAGCCGGCTTCTTAAGAGATAGGAGCTAAGGGACATGAATGAAACTGTTTTGGCGATCCTTTCGCTGGCCGTATTTGTAGGAACGGTCGTGCTCGGAGTAAAGCGGAAGCTCAATCTCGGAATCCTTGGCATTTCCGCTGCGTTTCTGCTCGGATTTCTGATCCTGACTGACAGCGGGAGCATGTCCTCGGTGGCGCTGAAGGGCAAACCGCTGACCTCGCTGTTTCCGTTCAACATTTTCTGGATGACGCTGAGTGTCAGCCTGATGCTGAATATCGGCTCCGCAAACGGTACGTTTGACATCGTGATCAAGAAGCTCGTCCGCGTCGCCAAAGGCAACCGCGCGATGCTGCCGGTCTTTATCTTCCTTATCATGTTTGTTGTGTCTGCAGTCGGAGGCGGTTCGTCAGGGATCGTCGTGCTGCTCTGCACGATCGCGGCCACGATCGCCAAGGATCAGGACATCGATCCGGTCTTCCTGCTGCTGTCTGTCCTTTGCGGCGCCGCGGCGGCGGTCGGTTCTCCGGTGTCGATCATCGCG
>ONYR01000278.1 GCA_900322165.1 uncultured Eubacteriales bacterium | reverse complement strand
TTCATGCTCATCGCGACCCTGACCTCCCTGTGCATCACCACGATCAAGAAGATCGGTCTCATCGCTTCCGGCGCTGCTGCCTGGGGCGACTGGTTCCAGCTTGTCTTCGCGGTTTCAATGGCGGTTCTGGCAGTGATCCTTGTTATTGAGGCTGCCGGAGTCTTCAAGCGCCAGGCTGAAAACAAGAAAAAGGCTGCCTGATCGTAAGGCAAACTAAGTAACAACAAACCCCTGCTTCTCTGGACGGTGGAGAAGCAGGGGTTTTTGTATGCCGGGGCGCCCGCGGGCGATAGAAATGTTTTGAATGCGTTCACAAAATCGCAATTGTTTTCATAAGGCCATTTGATATAATGATAGAAAGGGCAGGAGGCAGTGTATGGAAAAGACAATTCTGACGTTTGATATGGGCACGCAGAGCATGCGGGCATCGCTGGTCAATGATACGGGAGATATTCTTCACTCAGCGCGGGTTCAGTTTGAGCCGGCGTACTTTTCACTCCACACGGACTGGGCAGAGCAAAACGGAGAATACTACTGGGAATCGCTGTGCAAGGTATCGCAGGAACTGAAGGAAAAGGCCGGGGCAGACTGGCAAGGCATCGAAGGCGTTACGTTAACGACCTTCCGCGATTCGGATATCTGTCTCGATAAGGACGGAAAACCGGTGCGGCCGGCGATCCTGTGGCTTGACAAGCGCGAAGCCGACATCAAGGCGCCGATTCCTCTCGGCCGCAAGATCCTCTTTACAATCGCCGGCGCGCTGAAGATCATTACCTACGTTCGGAGGATCTGTCACTGCAACTATATCCGTCAGGAAGAGCCCGAAAACTGGGCTAAAACCGATAAGTTCGTGATCCTCTCGACCTACCTGAATTTCAACCTGACCGGGGAGATGAAAGACTCGGCGGCCTCCCTTGTCGGACACTTCCCCTTTGATACGAAAAAGCTGAAATGGCAGGACAAAACATCGCTGACCTATCCGCTTTACCCGGTGGAGAAGGAAAAGCAGTGCGGCGTTGTCATGTCCGGCGAAGTGATCGGAAGGATCACCAAAGCGGCCTCGGAGCTGACCGGGATCCCGGAGGGGCTCCCGCTGATTGCGACCGGAACCGATAAAACCTGTGAGACCCTCGGACTGAGCGTCACAACGCCGGACAAGGCGGCTGTGAGCTTTGGAACCGCTGCGACGATCAACTACACCGTGGATCGGTATGTGGAGCCGGTCACGTTCTTCCCGGCCTATCCCTCACCGGAAGCGGGAAAATGGAACGATGAGCTTCAGATCTACCGCGGCTACTGGCTTTTGAACTGGTTTACACGCGAGTTCGCGGCGAAAGAGGTGGAGGAGGCGGAGAAGCTCGGCGTAGCGCCGGAGGAACTGATGAACCGTCACCTTGCGGAGATTCCGGCCGGTTCGGATGGACTGATCTTCCAGCCGTATTTTACCGATGGCATTACCATGCCGAACGCGCGCGGTGCGTTCCTCGGTTTTTCGGACCGACACACCCGCTACCATGCCTACCGTGCGGTGATCGAAGGGATCAACTATGCCCTGATGGAGGGGCGCGACAGCCTTGAAAAGCGGACCGGAGCCAAGGCAAAGGAGATCTATCTTGCCGGCGGCGGGTCCAAATCCGATGAGATCTGCCAGATCACGGCGGACATGTTCGGCGTACCCTGCTACCGGATCCAGACCAGCGAAGCGACAACACTCGGCGCTTCGATCGTCGGATTTGTCGGGTGCGGTCGGTTTGCTTCGGTCGCAGAGGGTGTCAAAGCCATGGTGCACCGCAAGGATGAGTTCCTGCCGGATGCGAAAAACCACAAGCTCTACGAAACGATCTACAAAAACGTCTATCTCAAGATCTTCCCGAAGCTGGAAAAGCTCTACAAGATCGACAAGGAGCTGACCAACCGCTGAGGGGCTCTTCCCTTGTAATTCCCTGCGGGGAAAGGTATAATCATTACATATATCCTACGAATCGAGTACGATTCATTCATGTGAAAAGGAGAACTCTCATTGCTGGATAAATTGGAACGAAAATTCGGGCGCTACGCGATTCCGCACCTGATGCGGTACATTATCTTCGGAACCGGGCTCGTGTATGCGATTTCTTTTTTCTACCCGAACATTCTTTATCTGCTGAATCTGGATCCGGCCTATGTCATGAAGGGGCAGATCTGGCGTATCTTTACGTTTATTCTCGTGCCTTCAAGCCGCGGCATCATGACCATCCTGAGCCTCTTCTGCTACTACTGGATCGGGGACGCGCTGGAGCGGACGCTCGGAACGTTTAAGTTTAACCTGTATTATCTCATCGGCTGGTTCTGCCTTGCCGTCACGATGTTCATTTTCTACTTTGCGTTCCATATCGAGATCGTGATGGTCGCGCAGATGTCCTACTTCAACCAGTCGCTGTTTATCGCACTGGCAACGCTTTTCCCGGATATCTCGGTCCTGCTTTTCTTCTTCATTCCGGTCAAGGGAAAATGGATCGGATGGATCAGTGCCGCCCTCATCCTTGTGGAATTTGTCCTGAACGGCTTCCCGCTGAAGATGCTGATCCTGGCTTCGTTCGTGCCGTACATCATCTACTTCCTGCCCGGACTGATCCGGCGCTGGAAGGCATATTTCCGCCGCCGCGATTATCAGAAGAAAGCCTCCGGGGCGGCGCCGCGAACGTCCAAGCCCTATTCGCAGAGCTTCGGCAATCAGTACCGCGGCACACAGAATGTACAGCGTAACCCGCAGGGCATGAGCTCCGCGGCTGAGCGCGGCAAGATCATCAACGACGTCGCGTTCCACCGCTGCGCGGTCTGCGGCCTGACGGAGCTGGATGATCCGAACATGTCCTTCAGGTACTGCTCGCAGTGTAACGGCAATTATGAATACTGCGAAAACCATATTCATAACCATACCCACGTTCAATAAACAGTCGGCCTCTCAAGGCTGGAGGCATCCAAATGGCATTGTTTAAAAAGACCGAAACGCATGAGGATGATACGCAGTTTTATCGGCGGATCAAATTGATCGGGCGGGAGACGTTCCTGATCATTCTCGGCCTGATCGTGGTCGTGTTTATCTTTGTGCGGTTTTCTTCGATTTGGGCCACGATCCGGCAGATCGAAAAGTCGATCCAGGGCATTATCTTTGGAATCGCGTTTGCCTACCTGATCGATCCGATCGTTGAAAACTATAAGCGAGGACTGAGCCGGGCGTTTGCAGGGAAAAAACGCGCACAGAAGCTTACGAACGCGTTTGCGATCGGGCTCGGCGTGCTGACCGGAGTTGCCCTTGTCGCGCTTTTGTTCGTCCTGATCATTCCGGGACTTATTGACAGTATTTCGATGCTGCTCTCGGAGTTCTCCAACTACACCGAAACGATTCAGGAATGGATCACGCACCGGTTCCAGCCGGGGTCTGAGATCGGAGATTTCCTCTCAAGCTTCACGGGAGCACTCTTGGAAAACCTGCAGCAATTCATTGCGGGCAAGATCTCCGAGTGGGGCACGGAGCTTTTGTCGATCCTCAGTTCCGGGCTTGTCGACTTCGTAAAGACGATCGTCAATTTCGTTGTCGGTATCATTATCTGTGTCTACCTGCTGCGCGATAAAAAGAAAGCGATCGGACAGGTCAAAAAGGCGATCTACGGTATCCTGAACAAGGAGACTGCGGACGAGCTGATGGAGACCTGCCGCCAGGGTCATGCGATCTTCAGCGGTTTCATTCACGCGAAGATCATCGACTCACTCATCATCGGTCTCATCAACCTGATCTTCTGCCTGATTACGCAGATGCCTTACGGACTGCTTGTTTCCGCGATCGTCTGCATCACGAACATGATCCCGTTCTTCGGACCGCTGATCGGAGCGATCCCGACGTCCCTGCTGATCCTGCTTGTCGATCCGGTGAAATGCCTCATCTTTATCATCTTCACGATCGTCCTGCAGCAGATCGACGGCAACGTCATCGGCCCGCACCTGATCGGAAACAATACAAACCTGAATGAGTTCTGGGTTACCTTCGCAATCATGCTTTTCGGCGGGCTTTTCGGCTTCCTCGGCATGCTGGTTGGCGTACCGGTGTTCGGCATTCTCTATTACGTTATTGCTCGGATCCTGAACCGTCATATGACAAAACGCGGTATGCCGACCGATTCAGGTCATTACCAAACGATCAAGCAATATGATGACCTTTTCCCGAAAGCAGAGGGCGAGAAAGCTCCGCAGCTGCCTGGAAGCGCGGATGACGCGAAGGAAGGGGAAAAGGCCGAGCTGAAAACCGAAATCAAAGAAGAGATCAAGGAAGAGCTGAAAGAAGCGCTTGAAGAAGAACTCGAAACCATCACAAACGAAACGGAGAAAAAAGAATGAAGCTTGGAGATCTGAAGATCATTACCCTGAAGGCAGGCGAGTATGAGGCGGATTTTGCACCCGAGGTCGGCGGCATGCTGATCCGGCTTACCAAAAACGGTGTTGACAGTGTCAATGTGCCGAAGGAAGAGGCGAGATTGAGAAAGGACCCGACTCCCTACGGCCTGCCGCTGCTGTTTCCTCCGAACCGGATCGACGGCGGTCATTTCACCTTCCGCGGCCGTGAGTTCCAATTTGAGCTCAATGAAGCGGCACGGGGCAATTCCCTGCACGGATTCCTCCACACACGTCCGTTTGAAGTCAAGGAGCAGAGTGAGACGCGCCTTGTCATGAGCTTTACCGCGGATGAAAATTCCGATTTCTTCCGCTTCTATCCGGTGTACTTTACCGTGGAGCGCGCCTTTGAGCTGAGCGAAGACGGACTTTGCGAAAAAGTAACCGTGATCAACAACGGCAGGGAAGCGCTGCCTTTCGGCCTTGGCTTCCACACCGCGTTTGCGGTCGATCCGGACACGAAGATCCGCGTATCG
>ONYR01000281.1 GCA_900322165.1 uncultured Eubacteriales bacterium | reverse complement strand
TTTGACCCGGAGCCGATCTCGGCATCGGGGTTTCGCGCCGCGTCCGGGACACTGAGTGTGGGCGGGGAAGCGGTCAACGAGGCGATGTGCGCCGCGAAGCTGGGGGTGAAGACCGGCATTCTCTGCGCGCTCGGAAATGATCAGGCCGGTGACATGATCGAGGGAGCGCTTTCGCGCTGCGGAGTGGATACAAGCCTGATTCTGCACCCGGAGGAGCATGCGACCCCGGTTACGACGATGTTTGTAAATGAGGATGGTACGCGCAAATCGATCACCAACGGGGCACACCGCTACAATTTCCACCCCGAGCGGGCGAAGGAGCGGTATACCAGTGCGAAGGGAATCATTCTCGGCTCGCTGTTCCGCGCACCGTTCGACGATCCGACGATTATTGATGAAGTGCTTAAGGCGGCGAAGGAAGCGGGCGAGGTGATCTTCGCGGACACCAAGCTCCCGAACTTCCGATTCCTGACGCTGGATGACATAAAGGAGAGCCTGCCGCTCATCGATTACATTACCCCGAACGAGGATGAGGCGAAGTATTATTCCGGCAAGGAAGAACCCTCCGAGATGGCCGACGTTTTCCTCGAAAAGGGCGTGAAAAATGTTGTCATTAAGCTGGGCGGGAAGGGCTGTTATTTCAAAAATGCGTATACCGAGCTACGCCTTCCGGCTTTTCCGATCAAAGCGGTCGACGCGACCGGAGCCGGTGATAATTTCGTTGCCGGGTTTGCGTCCCGGATTCTGGAGGGGAAAAGCGTAGAGGAAGCGCTTCGCTTTGGAAGCGCGTGCGGCGCGATCTGTACCACTGCGGTTGGAGCGGGGACAGCCCTGAAAAACCGGCAGCAGGTCGAAGAGTTTGTCCGAAACCATGGATGACCGACCTGACCGATCCCAACAAATGTGAGAGTGCCCGAACGGCCCCAACAAAAACAAGACTGCCCGATCAACCCCAACAAAAAAAGCCTTTGAAAGCGGAACCCGTTTTCAAAGGCTTTTTGTTTTGTATATCATTCGGCTCTCTCCAAAGGGCAGAGGCGACATTGCGGATCCAACCCGCATAAGGTAGAGGTTACAATGCGAATCCAGCCCGCACCAGTCAGCGCTCATTCCTCTTCGCCGCAGAGATGGCCTTTTTCTTCTTTGATCTGTTCGATTCCCCAGTCACGGAGTGCGAGCAATACCGGAAGGAAGGTTTTGCCTTTGCAGCTTAAGGTATATTCAACGCGCGGGGGAATGCAGTCGTACTGGATCCGCTCGATCATGCCGTGTTCCTCGAGTTCATCGAGCGCCTTGGAGAGCATCGCGTCCGTCATTTTCAGGGCGCGGCGAATCTCGCAGAAGCGCATCGGACGGTCATTTTTTGCCAGCTGCCAGAGGATCGGGATCTTCCATTTTTGCCCCACAATGGAGACCACGTACATGATCGGGCAGATGTTGTCGCCCTCACGAACCCTTGCCAGCATCTGCTGATACTGTTCTTCCCACGTCATAAAAAAACCTCACTATGAAAACAGATAGTACTTGTAAAAATGATTGTGATATGGTATTATTCTAAATCGTTAGGTCATTGATTTCAAGTCTTTTTTGAATGTTTTTTCACAGAGAGGAGTTCCCATGAAAAAAAGCATTTCCCTGCTGCTGGTTCTCGTGCTGGCAGTAGTAACACTCAGCGGCTGCAGCCAGAAAAAGGAAACCAACCTGCTTCAGGACATTAAAGACCGCGGATATATCGTTTTCGGTACGGAGGGTACCTGGAGTCCTTATACCTTCCACAACGAGGCGGATGAGCTGATCGGTTTCGACATCGAAGTTGCCAGGTATGTCGCAGCTTATATCGGTGTTGAAGCTCGCTTTGTCGAGACCGCGTGGAGCTCAATCTTCGCCGGTCTGGACGCGGGACAGGTCGATTCGGTTGCCAACTGTGTTTCCTACACGGAAGACAGAGCGGAGAAGTATGACTTTTCCTCGCCGTATAACTATACGCGTTATGCGATCATGACGCTGGCGGACAACGATGAGATCAACTCTCTCGAGGACGTAGTCGGCAAGGTTTCTTCCAACGACCCGACAAGCACGATCGGCCAGTTCGCGGAGTCTTGCGGTGTCGTCTTTGATGAAGTCAAGAACGCGGCTCAGGGCATCAGCGAGGTGAAAAACGGCCGTGCGGATCTGACCTTCAGCACCGACATCGGTCTGGCTGATTACTTCAAACAGCATCCCGAAGAAGCGGATATGTTTAAGATCATCATTGTCAGTGATCCTGAACCCAACGCGTATTTCCCGGTCGTAAAGGGCAATGAGGACCTTGTCGCGCTCATCAACGAGGCGCTGGCGCAGGCTGAGGCGGACGGAACGCTTTCCGCTCTTGCGCTGAAATACTTTGACGTCGATACCACGAAAAAGTGACGAAAAGTGAGTTGTAAAACCAAATGACAGAACGAATTCTCATGGAATTGAGAGATGCTTTCGGAGCGCTGTTTATGGCAGCGCTCAAAGTATCTATACCGCTGACGGCTGCCTCATTCTCGACCGGACTCTTGATCGCTTTTCTGGTGGCGTTGGTGCAGATCGCGAAGATCCCGGTTCTCAAACGTCTGGTAAGGGTCTATGTCTGGATCATCCGCTGCACCCCCATGATCGTGCAGCTGTTCATCGTTTATTTCGGACTTCCGACGATCGGCATCAAGTTCAACTCGTTTACGAGTGCCTGGGTCGTCATGTCTCTCTCGATCGGCGCTTACTGTTCGGAAACGGTCCGCGCGGCCATCGAGTCGGTTCCGGTTGGTCAGCTTGAAGCCTGCTATTGCGATGGACTTACCTTCTGGCAGGCCATGATCCACGTCATCGTGCCTCAGGCGCTTCGGACGGCGTTCCCGCCCTTGTCGAACTCGTTGATCGGTCTGGTGAAGGATACGTCGCTGGCGTACAATGTAGCGCTGGTTGAAGTGCTGGCAACGGCTGAGAAGATCGCTGCAAGAACCTACGATTATTTCTGGCTGTATCTGGAGGCCGGTTTGGTCTACCTGATCTTCTGCTCGGTGCTGACGGTCATTCAGCGAAAAGCCGAAGCGGCTCTGGAGAGGAGAAGATAACATGCTGACTCTTCGGAATGTGTATAAAAAGTTCGGGGACAATGTCGTGCTGAACAACGTGAGCCTTGATGTAAACAAGGGCGATGTTGTCGCGATCCTCGGCCCCAGCGGCTCCGGCAAAACGACACTGCTTCGGTGCGCGGGCTATCTGACCAAGGCGGACAGCGGCAAGCTGACACTCGCGGGCAAAGAGTACGATATGAAAAAGATCTCCGGCAAGGAGCTGAGAGAATACCGGAAAAGAGTAGGCTTTGTTTTCCAGAATTTCAATCTCTACGGCAACAAAACCGCACTCGGCAACGTAACGCTCGGCCTTCGGGTGTCTCAGAAAATGCCGAAAGCAGAGGCGGAGGAGATCGGCAAAAAGCTGCTAGAGCGGGTCGGACTCGGAGACCGAATGGATTATTATCCCTCCAAGCTCTCCGGCGGACAGCAGCAGCGCGTCGCGATCGCCCGTGCGCTGGCGACCAACCCGGACGTGGTGTTCTTTGACGAGCCGACGTCCGCACTGGACCCGGAGCTGACCGGCGAGGTCCTGATGGTCATCAAGCAGCTGGCCGATGAAGGCCGCACGATGATCGTGGTCACCCATGAGATGGAGTTTGCCCGCAAGGTCGCGACAAGGGTCGTGTTCATGGAAAACGGCGATATCGTCGAAGAGAACAACGCGAAGGATTTCTTTGAATCGCCCCAGAAGGAGAGAACCAAGGAGTTCATCTACAAATCGAGCACCTGGTCGGATAAAACGTCCGGTGACGAAGCCGCGGCTTCGTCACGATAAAATCGTAAATCTTTGATAGGAGGATACAAACATGTTTATCAAGAATGTCGGTATTTTCGTAAAGGATCTGGAAGGCGCCAAGCGCTTTTTTGAGGAGTACTTCAACGCGAAGGTCCTGAAGACGTTAGACAATGACAAAACCAATTACCATTCCTATATCATGGTGCTCGATGAGGGCGCTTGGCTCGAGCTGATGGCCAAGCCGGAGACGGTCGATCTTCCGAAAGATCCCAACCGCCTTGGCTATGCGCACATCTGCATCGAGACCTCGACCCGTGCGCAGCTCGATGAGACGATCCGCCGCCTGAAGGAAGCGGGCTACACGTTCCAGTATGAGCCCTCCAATCCGGAAGGCCTTGGCGAGGCGCGTGTCAACGCTTTTGAAGACCTTGTCATCGAGATCTTCTTTGCCGGCTGAGCTATGACTTCGACCATCAGCGAGAAACTTCGCGGGATCGACCGTGTTTCACTGACAGCGCTCCCCACACCCGTCTATCCCTTGAACAATGTCTCCAAGGAGCTTTCTCAGTCGATCTGGATCAAGAGGGATGATTACACCGGCGTGGAAATGTCTGGCAATAAAGTCCGTAAGCTGGAGTTTTCCATCGCGGAAGCCATCAGGCAGGGAGCGGACGTTCTGATTACGGCGGGCGGCATTCAGTCCAACCATGCACGTGCGACGGCTGCGGCCGCGGCTCGTCTGGGACTGAAGTCTCATCTCGTTTTGGAGATCTCCAAGGCGCCGAAAACGGAAGGCAACTATCTGCTGGATCAGATGTTCGGAGCGAAGATCACCCTGCTTGAAGAGAGCAGCGGTGTGACATTTGCGCAGAAGATGAATGAGATCGCGGACGAATACCGTCGGGAGGGACACACTCCATATCTGATTCCTGTCGGGGCTTCCAACGGAATCGGAAACTTCGGCTACCTGAATGCCTTTTCGGAGATTCTGACACAGGAGGAGCAGCTCGGTGTTCACTTTGACGCGATCGTCTGCGCGACCGGCTCGGGAGGCACCTACAGCGGTCTGTATCTTGGTAATAAGCTCTCCGGTGCCGGCCGAAAGATCGTCGGTATCACCGTCTGCGATAACAAAGAGTACTTCACCAAGGTCTGCGGAGCGATCGTGAATGAGACGCTCGCGCTTCTCGGAGAGAAGGCGGACGAGAATCCGGATTTCACTTTTATCGACGGATATAAGGGACTCGGATACGCAATCTCAAAAGCGGACGAGCTGGACTTCATCGCAGGCATCGCTGCGAAGGAAGGCATCGTCCTCGACCCGGTCTACACCGGAAAAGCTTTCTACGGTCTGTACCAGGAAGTCCAAAAAGGAACCTTCAAGGACTGTGAAAACATCCTCTTCATCCATACCGGCGGCCAGTACGGCCTGTT
>ONYR01000284.1 GCA_900322165.1 uncultured Eubacteriales bacterium | reverse complement strand
TGATCAGCTTGGTCCGGACGCGACCCTGAGCCCGGAGGAGCAGCAGCAGGTCCTTGCCAAGATGGATACCCTGATCCGCTACATCTCCGCGTACTATGTGGAGGAAGTCGATGTTGATGATCTGCTTGACGGAGCGTACCACGGCATGGTCGATGCGCTCGATGACAAGTACGCCAGTTATATGAACGCAGAGGAATACGCGGACTACAACATGGATTCGAGCGGCGATTATGTCGGTATCGGCGTCACCGTACAGATCAGTCAAGGCGACGTGAAGGGTCTTGAGGTCATCAATGTATCCCAGGAGGGCGCAGCCTACGAAGCAGGCATCCAGGTCGGTGATATCATCATCGGCGCGGACGATTTCTTCTTTGAAGATGAGATGCTCCTGAACGAGATGGTAAGCCATGTGCGCGGCGTGGAGGGAAGCATCGTCGATATCACCTACGTCCGTGGCGGCCAGACCTACACGGTGAGCATGGAGCGCCGCAAGCTGCATGAGACGAACGTCTACTATACGGTGATGGACGGGAACGTCGGATACCTTGCGCTGACCGGCTTTACCGCGAATGCCCAGAGCCAGTTTGACGCAGCCCTGAAGGATCTGCAGTCACAGGGCATCACCTCCCTTGTGCTGGACCTGAGAGACAACGGCGGCGGCCTTGTCAGCGTATGCGTTGACATTGCGGACCATATCATCGGCAAGGGTACGGTCACGTACCTTGAGATGCGTGACGGATATCAGGAGAAATATTCCGCGACCTCCGATGATGAGCTGAACATTCCGATCGTTGTCCTCGTGAATGGCAATTCCGCCAGCGCTTCGGAGCTTCTGACGCTCTGCCTGATGGATTACGGCAAGGTAACGGTTGTCGGTACCCAGACCTACGGAAAGGGCATCGCGCAGTCGACCTACGGTCTGAAGGATGGCACCGCCATCAAGTTTACGGTCGCCAAATACTATTCTCCGGAAGGCACCAACATTCACGGTGAGGGAATCACCCCGGATGTCATCGTGGAGCTGCCGGAGGACGTTACGTTCGCCTCGATCAAGACGAACGGAATTCCCGATGTAACGAAAGACACCCAGCTTCAGGAAGCCCTGCGCATTCTGAAGGAAGGGCGGTAAACATACAGAAAAGGAAACAATCAGATGGATCAGTTTATGTCTTTTCTTCAGGCTTCGCCGGTCTGCTTCTATGCGGTGAAGAACCTGAAAGCCATGTTTGAGGAAAACGGCTTTACCGAGCTTCCGGCCTATGAGCCCTGGACTGTTGAAGGCGGCGGCAAATACTTTGTCACCTATTACGATTCCGCGATCTTCGCATTTGTCATTCCCGAAGGTTTTTCCAAGTGCCTTCATGGCCCTCTGTTCCGCATGATCAGTGCGCACACCGATCAGCCTTGTTTCCGCGTCAAGCCGCAGGCGGAAATGCGGCAGGACGGCTATCGAAAGCTGAACGTCGAGGTGTACGGCGGCCCGATCTATTCGACCTGGCTGGACCGTCCGCTCTCACTCGCGGGGCGTGTTACACTTGCATCGGATGATCCGTTTGAGCCGAAGTCGGTCCTTGTCGATCTTGAAAAGCCGCTGCTCGTGATCCCGAATCTGGCGATCCACATGAACCGGGAGGTCAACGACGGTGTCAAGCTGAATCCTCAGGTGGATCTGCTGCCGGTCGGAGGACTGGTAACGGAGATCGGGGAGGAGGAGACCTCGCTGATCGAAGACGCAATCGCGAAAAAGCTGGGAATCAAGAAAGAAGAGATCCTCGACTATGATCTGTTTACCTATGTGATGGATCCTCCGGTAAAGGTCGGAGTGCACGAAGAGCTGCTTTCCGCCTCCCGGCTGGATGACCTTGTCATGGTACACACTGCAGCAAGCGCACTGGTCGAGGCAGTGCCGAAAACCGGCATCAACGTATTTCTCGGGTTTGACCATGAGGAGATCGGCAGCCAGACACCGCAGGGTGCGGGCAGCGCGACGGTCATGATCGCGCTGGAAAAGCTGACGGAGTCGCTCGGATATTCGCGAACCGAATTCCTGGATCAGATGGCGAAGTCCTTCCTGATCTCCGGCGACGTGGCGCACGCGATCCATCCCAACCACCCGGAGCGTCATGATCCGCTGCTTCGGACTCAGCTCGGCGGCGGCCCGGTCATCAAAATGGCGGCAAGACAGAGCTATATGACGCAGAGCTGCGATTATGCGGTGTACGAACAGATCTGCCGCAAGGCCGGCGTGCCGGTGCAGAAGTTTACGAACCGCTCCGACCAGAGAGGCGGCAGCACGCTCGGACCGGTCGTCGCGGCGCAGATGCCGTGCCGGATCATGGACATGGGCATTCCGATCCTGTCCATGCACTCCGCGAGAGAGCTCATGGCCGTCAAGGACTACGACTATACCAAGCGTTCGTTTGTCGAATACTATAACGCGTAAAAGTTCAAGGGGGTGCCGCTATGCAAAAGGTACAGGATACATTCATTGAACAGATGGTAAAGCGCGGAACGAAGGAGAAAGACCGGCTTCACCGGGCCATCCTGATCGTCTGCGCCCTGATCGTTCTGTCGATTCCGTGGATCATCGGGTTTAACGCGGTGTACCTTGTGGAACCGGTTTTGATCATGATCGTCGGCCTCGGAGTGTGGATCCTTTGGCGGAGAACGTCGAAGGAGTATGAATACATCTATACCGAAGGAGCGATCGACATCGACGTCGTGTACGGAAGAAGCTCGCGCAAGCATCTTTTCTCGATCGATGCGCGCAAGGCGAGCCTGATCGCGCCGGCGCTTGATCCCAAGGCCAAGGAGCAGACCGAAGGCAAAAGCTTTGACCGCAAGATCATGGCCTGCGAGGGTGAGATCAAGGAAGACACCTACGTGCTGATCGGAGAGTACCAGAGCCGCAAATACCTGATCTACTGGGAGCCGGACGAGCGGATCCTTGACGGGATCAAGCACTATGCACCGCGGCATTCGATCATCCGCCCGGAGGATCTGAAACCGAAAAAGCGTTATATCCCCGAGGTTAAACTGAGAGAAGAAGAGGACGAAGAAGAGGGCGATCTGTAAG
>ONYR01000328.1 GCA_900322165.1 uncultured Eubacteriales bacterium | reverse complement strand
TATCCCTCCAAGCAGGATCAGGGTGATCCCACCGATCAAGAGGCCCAGCTTGGCCGCGCTGCTGAGGGAGTCAAAGCTCCTGTTGGAGGCATGGGCTTTCTTTTTCATTCGTCCGCCTCCTTTGCCAGCGCAAACGACACCGTTGTGCCCTTGCCCTCTTTACTCTCGTACTGCAGCGAGGTTCCGTGCAGCTCTGCGATCTTCTGGCAAAGCGCCAGTCCCAGACCCGCGCCGTGTTCCTTCCTGGATCTGGCCTTATCGACCATGTAGAACGCCTCGGTGATGCGTGAAAGCTGTTCCTCCGGGATCCCGCGCCCATGATCTTCAACTCGGATCACGTAACGCTCCTCTGCCTGCTCAGATACCTTTCCGGTAATCCTGACTATGTCCGTCCCCGATTTGAACGCGTTGTCCAGCAGGTTCAGCACCATGGTCTTCATCAGATCCATCTCGATTCGGCAGTACGCTCGCTCCGCCTCGATCTCCAGCTTCACCCCGCGCTTTTCCGCGAGCGGCTGCGCGGTCTGGAACACATCCGTCAGGAAGTCCTTCATCTCGGTCTCTTCGCGGATCAGGGTCTGATTATCGAGCGCGATCAGGTCAAGCAGCTTGAACGACAGGGCCTCGAGCCGCATGCCTTCCGAGAGGATGATCCCGGCCGTTTCCTTCACTTCTTCCGGCGGCAGATCCTTCTGATAGAGAGTGTCCGCATAGCCGATAATGCTTGTCATCGGGGTCTTCAGCTCATGAGAAAAGTTCGCGACAAAGTCTTTCTGGGTTTTGGCGGCTCTCTCGAGCGCTTCAATATTGTCCTCGACCTGGTCGGCCATCTGGTTAAAGGCCACCGTCAGCGAGCCGATCTCGTCCTTGTACTTCGGCTTTGGTCTCTGGCTGTAATCACCGGCCGCAAACGCCCTTGTCGCTTTCTCAAGATCCTGCAGCGGCTCGGTCAGCACGTAGGTCAGCACCAGGATCAGCACCGCGCCTACGCCGATCTCGATCAGAAACAACACCTGGCTCTTGCGGCGCAGCGCCTGCGCGTGGCAAAACACTTCGCTCATGTCCCGGCACACGGTCAGCTGCATGGTTTGACCGTTCTGGGTAAAGAGGCTGCCGGTCAGCAGGTACGTACTGTCCCCGCTGCGAACCGTCTCATAGACGATCGTCTCTTTGGAAAACGTTTTATCCTCGCTCCACGAGACATCGCCGAGGTTCGAATAAAGCACCTTTCCCGACTCATCCGCGAGCATCACACTCACCCGCATGTCCGAAGCCGTTTCCGTTGCCACCGCCACGGTGAAGTCCCCGGACGCCTCGCTCCCCTGCGCGGCGGAGAGGATCCCGGCACGAATTCCGTACAGGATCAGCTGGTGCTGGCGAAACGCTTCTTCCTGCTGCGATTCATATTCGTTCTCCATGCTGCCCGCCACCGTGACATATTCCGCGACCGAAAGGATCACGGTCAGGATCAGCATCGTGGAGAAAAACAGCTTAGTAAACAGCTTCATGCTTTCCCGGATCCTTCCCCGAAGTTTAAGCGATAGCCGATGCGAAAGACCGTCTGAATACGGTCTTCCCAGTCCAGTTTCTTTCTCAAATGCTGAATATGGTTATCGAGCGTCCGGGTCTCGCCAAGATACGGCTCCTGCCACACGGTTTCATACAGGTAGGCACGGCTCAGCGCCACGTTTTTGTTATGCATCAGGGTTTTCAGCAGGTCAAACTCCTTGACCGTCAGAATCACCTCATCCCCGCCCTTACGTACCGTCCGCGCCGCCTCATCCATCGTCACGTCGCCGAGCGTTAAAACATTGCTTTCCTTCATCGTACGGCGCAGCACGGATTCGACGCGAGCCAGGAGCTCGCCGATCTGGAACGGCTTGCACAGATAATCGTCCGCTCCCATCCGAAGGCCGCGGATTCGATCCTCGACCTGTCCCATCGCAGAAACGATAATTGCGGGAAGTTCCACCGATCGGGCGTATTCCAGCAGCGTATATCCGTCGATCTTCGGCAGCATCAGATCGAGCAGCACGAGGTCAAACCCGCCCTTCTCGATCCAGTCCGCCCCCTCCGCTCCGTCACCGGCAAGCACACACTCATAGCCTTCCGACTTCAGCGTTCGAAACATCAGTCCCGAAATCGAGGCATCGTCTTCTACGATCAATATTCGAGCCATCATTGGTTCTCCCGTCTGTTTTTATATACCAGAGAAATCTACGCTGCCTTTACTCAACATAAGCGACAACGGTCAAAATCAGGTAAAACGCGATCATGCTCCCTAGGATCAGGATCTGTCTTCCCTTTTGCTTTGTCAGCAGACCGATAAACTCCCTCACCGCCGCATTCGGCCAGAAATACCACTTTGTCTTCGAGCCCATGCCTTCCGCCTTCATCCCTGCGGCGCTTGCAAAATAGCCGCTGCGGAACACATGATAATTGTTGGTCGAAAACCCGATCTTCGCGTTCGGATTCTGCGCGAGGATCTTTTCTTTCGAAAACTGCATATTTTCCAGTGTATTCGTTGATTTGTCTTCTTCCAGGATCCGCTCCTCGGGAATGCCCTGTTCCATCAAATACCGCTTCATCGAAGTACTTTCCGAGATGATCTCGTCCGACCCTTGCCCGCCGGACGTGACAAAGATCAGCTCTTTTCCGGTCGCTTCCTGCTGCGCCTTTGCAAAACTGATCGCCCGGTCGATGCGGCCTCTTAGCAGCGGTGTCGGAGTTCCGTCACGGCGGATCCCGCAGCCGAGGATGATCACATAATCAAGGTCCATCGCCGGCTCGTGTTTTGCGGCAATGGCGCCGCAGATGATCGCGCCGATGAGCATGCACTCAAAGTACAGATAGATTGCCGCAAGCAGGTTGGTCAGCATGTCATGCATCATGACTTCAAACCAGCTCCCACTGGCCATATAATCAACCGCATACAGGAAAACACATCCCCCAAGGAGCAGGAAGGACAGCACGATCCCCAACAGATTGACGATCCGCTTCCCTTCGTGCCGGATCAGCGAAATGTTCGAAACGCAGAGGGCGATCGAGAATACGAAGAGAAATGGGAAGGAAAAGAACATAAACGCTTTAGCGGAGCCCAGGATCGTATTGATGACCATCAGTCCCCTATAGACATCCGGCTGGCTCACGATATCGATGAAGAGTAACAGATATGTGAGCGCAACCGACACGCCAAACAATCCGAAACCGATAAAAAAGATCGTGTTGTGCGTATAGGGATCATACTTGATCTGCCTGCGAAACGCGATAAAAAGCCATATACTTGCACAGAGCGCATAGATCGCCATGACGAGGCTCGCCACGGCGGAGTACTTCTCCATTCCGCCGATAAAGCACCCAACCATCGCCAAAACAGCTGCGATTGTAAGCAGCATCAGCGGACGCATCGACGGTTTTTTGCTGCTCGAATAAAAAGCCGGAATCCAAATGAATTTATGCTTAGCCATTGTGTGAACTGTTTTACTCCTCCAAGCCGGATATCCGTATTATAGCATATTCCTCTTTTTGCTGCCGCCTTCACGAAAATAAAACACACACCCTGTTACTATATATTTGCCCCTTGGTTTATGGCAGCCAGCCATAGGCATGGGACATCTCGTTGCCTAAACTGTTAGAAT
>ONYR01000286.1 GCA_900322165.1 uncultured Eubacteriales bacterium | reverse complement strand
GGCATTGTAGATCGCATCCGTGACAGCTTCCGGATTGATCTCGACGCCGACGACCTCCTTGGCGTAATCGGAAGCCAGAATGCCGATCGTTCCCGTCCCACAGTACGCATCCAACACCGATTTTCCTTTAAGATCGGTCATCTCGAGCGCGGTTTTGTAGAGATGAACAGTCTGAGCCGGATTGACTTGGTAGAAAGCGGACGCGGAAATGCGGAACTGCTTCCCCATCAGCTCATCGACAATATATCCACGGCCGTAAAGGACTTCATTTTTGCTGCCGAGGATCAGGCTGTCCGTTCGCGTATTCAGATTCTGTACGATGCTTGTAATCTCCGGATGTTGTGAAATGAGCGCTTTGACGAAGTTCTTTTTCCCGGGAAACGCAAATCCGGCGGTAATAAGCACAACCAGGAGCTGCCCGGTATATTTGCCTTTACGGATCAGCACATACCGAAGCACGCCCTGCCGTCTGATCGGGTCGTAAACCGGGAGATGAAACTTTTTGACCAGTAATTGAATATCATTCAGGATCGCGTCACAGTCCGGATCCTCCAGCAGGCAGAAATCGACCGGAACAAGACGATGCGAATGGGCTTCGTAGTTTCCGGCGATAACCTGTCCTTTGCGGAATTCAAAAATGCGCTGGACCTTGCAGCGGTAACCGACCGGATCTTCCATCCCAAGAACCTCTTCCACGGTTTCTCCCGGGAACAGGCTTTCGAGATACTGTTTCTTCTCCTGAAGCTGCTTTTCATACGGCTTGCCAAGAAGCTGACAGCCTCCACATTTGCCAAACACAGGACAGGTATAGGACGACTCATGATTCATGAGGCATACTCTCCTCAAACGATAGTAATGTGACTTTGTCCGCATTCACGCTGAAGCGTACGTTCCATTTTCCGTAGTTCATCCCGTAAACGCGATTGGGATCATGCTGATACTGCGGGTGCGGATCCGCGGCTAAAATCTCCGTCAACGCCTTGCGCCTTGTTTCGGACATGTCGTCCGGAAATGCTGCCAGATACTCAACCTGCAGTCTTCTGGTTTCTGGGTTCGGGGCAAACCCTTGCTGTGCCTCAGGGTGTGCATCAGCATACGGAATATACGGCTTAATATCCAGAATCGGAGTCCCGTTCATCAGATCAGCTCCGGAAACCACGAGGCTGACCTTACCGTCTTCCTCCCGTATCTGCTCCAGTTTGACACAAGTAAGTCCGATCGGATTCGGACGGAACGGAGAACGTGTCGCAAATACGCCTTTACGCTCATTGCCGCCAAGTACAGGCGGACGTACGGTTGGATTAAATGTTCGTCCGAGGTTTTCCGAAAACACCCATACAAGCCAGAGATGTGAGAACTCCTCGAGTCCGTCGAAGGCTTCCTTGACATCATAGGGCGGTATAAAACGAATCGTGGAAATCATGCTTTCCGTCAGCAAACTTTGTCTCGGTATTCCGAATTTGCCGGTAAAATCGTTTTCGATGTAGGCAATCGGCTGCATGGTCAACTCCTCCAATCACGGCACCTCCCCTCTTTCCAAACTATAAACGTTATTATAACGTACTGGGTCTGTTTTTTCTATCCTTGAACCGAATTATCAATGGACAGGGGTTTATCGATCCGAATGATTCCCGAGAGGCAGGAAGAAATACTTTTATCAAATACCGATTAATGCTTGAGATTATGGCTCTTTCGAGGTACAATAAAACTCTGTTTTTGCTTTTTCCTAAATCCATATGAGGAGGTTGATTACCCATGGAAAAGCTGTTTCATCTGAAAGAGAACGGTACGAGCGTCCGTACAGAGCTCATGGCCGGTCTCACCACGTTTATGACAATGGCCTACATCATTGCCTTAAACCCCAATCTGCTGACCAATTTTGATGTTGGCAGCTCGCTTTGGAACGGTGTCTTTATGGCCACCTGTATCGCTTCCGCGATCGGTATGTTCGTTATGGCTTTTGCCGCGAACAAGCCGTTTGCGATGGCACCCGGCATGGGACTGAACAGTTTCTTCGCCGTTGTTGCCGCGAACATTGCCGGCATGACCGGACTCAGCTATGTCGCCAGCTTCCAGTCCGCGCTTGTCATTATCCTGATCGAGGGTATTGTCTTTATCATTCTCTCGTTCCTGAACGTTCGCGAAAAGATCGTCGAAGCGATCCCGCTCGGTGTCCGCATGGGTATTGCTCCCGCCATCGGTCTGATGCTGATGAATATCGGCCTTGGCTCCAACGTTGGCATCTATACCGAAACCAACGATTTTACCGCTCCTTTCTATGTCATGCGTGACTTCTTCGGTGCACTCACCGCAGGTGTCGCTCGTGACAACCTCGGCTCTCAGTGGCCGACCATGATCCTGACCGTTGTCACGATGTTCGTCGGTCTCTTTGTGATCGTTATTCTGGCTCACTACAAAAAGAAGGCAGCCGTCCTGATCGGTATGCTTGTCGCTTCGATCGTTTACTGGGCCGGCCAGGCGATCTTCCTGCA
Source organism: uncultured Eubacteriales bacterium (assembly GCA_900322165.1). Taxonomy (GTDB): domain Bacteria; phylum Bacillota; class Clostridia; order Lachnospirales; family Bianqueaceae; genus RUG760. Next base: position 914 of record ONYR01000286.1, on the reverse strand, counting down.
CACCAATCCATTCGCCTCTCTTGCAACCGCAAGCTGGGTACCGCCTTTCAAAGATATGGCTGAGACGACCCTGTTCAAGCTGAACTTCAAGGGCTTCTTCAATATCGGATGGTTCACCTCCATCACCCTCATCATCACCTTCTGCATGATCGATATGTTTGATACGATCGGCACCCTTGTCGGTACGGCTTCCCGTGCCGGAATGGTCGATGAAGAAGGAAAGATGCCGAAGATGAAGGAAGCGCTCATCGCAGACGCCGTTGGTACTGTCGCCGGTGCTGTCACCGGTACCTCGACCGTTACCACCTTTATCGAATCCGCATCGGGTGTTGAAGCCGGCGGACGTACCGGTCTCACCGCACTGACAACCGGTATCCTCTTCCTGGCCTGCATGTTCATCTCCCCGATCGCCGCGATCATCCCCGCAGCCGCTACCTCCTCTGCCCTCATCTACGTCGGTATCCTGATGCTTTCCGGTCTCGGCAAGATCAAGTTTGACGACATGGACCAGATGGTTCCGGTAGCTCTCATGCTCATCGCGATGCCGATCTCCGGCTCCATCGGTCACGCCATCGGTATCGGCCTCATTGCCTACACCATCCTGAAGCTCTTCACCGGACGCGCCAAAGAAGTCTCCGTACTCACCTACGTGATCTCGGTACTGTTCCTGATCAAGTTCTTCCTTGTTGTCTGATTAGACCTCGCTCACAACACTGCAAGATAAACCCCAGCCCACTCTTTCTCAGTAGGCTTCGGCGCGAAAACATAAAAGCACATCCCTTTTCCGTGCGCAGCACGGTTGCTCACTAGGGCTTCGGCGCGAGAGATATTCTCCATTCTTCAAATGGATATCGGCGCGCCTGCAGAATCGTTCAGAAGAGGGATGTGCTTTTTCTAGTTATCTGTAGATGAAG
>ONYR01000330.1 GCA_900322165.1 uncultured Eubacteriales bacterium | reverse complement strand
TGCTTCCCTATTCCCTGTTTTGGGTGACGACAGGCGGATCGATCGTCGCTGTACTTATTCTGGGCGTTTATCTTCTCTGCTATTTTCTTTCCAAAAAGAATGGCGCGTGGATGGTGAGCGCATTGATCGCGGGGGTAAAGAATCGTAAAGCGGCGACGCTTTCTTTCGAGGAGAAGCTTAAAATGCTGGGTTCGGAAGCGCAGGCACCCACCTATCAGGTCCCGCCTTATCAGGCACCCGTGAATCAGGCTCCCAATTATGGAGCACCCGTGAACCAGGCGCCGCCTTATCCTGTCGAAGATTCTGCACCGCAGAATAAAGAATAATAATCAACAAGAAGGAGAAGTAAACTATGGCAAACAAAATGCAGAAATCGGAGCTCTCGTTCCTGGGTACCGTGATGACCAAAGAGCCGGGAAAGAACTTTACGCTGGGCAATGATGGTATGGTGAACTGCGAACCGGATGCGCTGGTTTTCGGAGCAAAAGGTAATGTCGCCAGTCTCGCGTTTGGGCTCATCGGCTCTCTGTTATCTTCCTACAAGGAAGCTTTCAGATTGGGCTATGGAGAGATCGTTTCCGTAACCTATTCCGGATTCCACAACAATACCGTCACGATGATGACTGCAGGCGATCGTGGAGTCGCTATGACGTTCCGCAACAAGAATGACCGCGACAATTTCCGTCAGGTACTGGCGCAGAAGGGCGTTGTCGTTCCGCCGGTTGAATAATTCAATAATCTATGTCCGTGTTGAGCCTGATGAATTAAGGGCGCTGTGAAAAATCGTTTTCACAGCGCCCTTATTAATTGACAGACTGCCCATTTACCGTATACTTATAGAATAGTTAGTTTTCTTTGTGATCTTATATCTGCCAACACGAAACGGTATCAACATATGAAAAAACACTGGGTAAGGATCGGAGCGCTGCTGTGCGTTTGGATGCTGCTTCTGAGCAGCTGCGTGCCGCGAAGGCCTGCTGAAGAAAGCGGCACCAAAAGCGAGGAGACCGGCGGGATAGGCGAGGACGGAAGCACTTCTTATGAAACCGATGACACCTATACGCGCGAGCTGGCTAAGAAAAACCAGGTATTCGACGCGCAGGACGCGGTGATCGACAAGATAGCATCGGACCTTCCGGCAGCTTCGAAGGATTATACGATCATGGTCTACATGATCGGGTCCAATTTGGAGACCAATTCGGGAAGCGCCAGCGCGGATATGCGCGAGATGGAGGCGGCCGGACTGGATTATTCCAAGACGAACCTGATCCTGTATACGGGCGGCAGCATGCGGTGGAATTCCGACGTGCCCTGTTCCTACAACAGTGTCATCGACATGTCCAGAAGCGAGTCGGCGCGCGTGGTAGCGGGGACGAAGAAAAACGCGGACATGGGCGCCGCAGTGACCTTGAGCGCCTTTGTCAATTTTGTGACCGACAATTACCCAGCGGATCATTACGCGCTGATTTTGTGGGATCACGGCGGCGGTCCGCTCTGGGGCTATGGGTCGGATGAACTGTTTGAAGGTGACGGGCTGCTGCTTTATGAGATGCAGGACGCGATGGAAAAGACGACGTTTTCCGGCGTCAAAAATCTGGATTTCGTCGGCTTTGACGCGTGCCTCATGGGAAATCTGGAGACGATGAGTGTCTGGGCGCGCTACGCGGATTATTTCGTAGGCTCAGAAGAGCTGGAACCGGGAAACGGCTGGGACTATCATTTTTTAAGCAAGCTGAATGAAACCGATGATCCCGTTGCGGTAACGGGTGAGATCGTTGATGATTACGAAACTTTTTATCAGGAAAAACAAACAGAATTTTATGATCCGGATCTGACACTTTCGGTGGCAGATCTCTCCAAAGTGGATGAAGTGCAGACTGTGCTTGGCGAACTGGCCGAGGTCATGACGCAGACCTTTACGACCGGGCGGTATCCCTCGGTTCAGGAAAGCCGAAGCCAGACCAAAGCGTTCGGAGTCATGGGAAGCGCGGAAGAGGGATCGCTCTTCAGCTATGATCTTGTGGATCTGATGGATCTGGCGCTGAACCTGTCTTCGCTCGACAAAACAAAAGCCCGCAATCTGGAGTCCGCGGTTAGGGAACTGATCATCAAATCTTACAGCAACATTGAACATGCCGGCGGAGTTACGCTGTATTATCCGAGCAGCAATAAGAATCAGTATTACGAGATGCGGGATGTCTACACGCAGCTCAGGCTGAACCGCCAGTATGAAGCATTCCTGGAAAGGGCCAGCCGGTACTGGCAGATGGAAGCGGGACATGAGGGAGAAGTGCCTAAGCTCCAGGCGGTCAACGGAGAATACCGTCTCGCGCTTACAGGTACCCTGCGAGAGAAAGCGGTGTCCGTCACGTACTCGGTGCTGCGGAAAATCGGGGAGGGCAGCTATTTCCCGATGATGAGCCGATGCAGTGTTAAGCCGGACGCGGGCGGAACCGTACACTTGGAAATGGATCCGAAGCTGATCGGGCTGACAACGGGCGGTGAAACCGTTCTCTGGCCGGTGATTCAGGCGGAGGCAAGCTCGCAGCGTATTATCTATCAGACAAAAAATACCCGGCTGCTCAGCTGCGGGGTCAGCTATTTCCTCCGCTATGACGCGGACGCAGAGAACATCACGGTCATTTTGAAGGAAGAGCTCTCAAGCGGTGAGCTCTCCGTTCTGAATATCAATACCCTTACGGATGATACGGCTTTCAGCGGAAAAGAGACAGTGGATGTTTCTCACTATGACGGGATCTTCTACTACTATGCCGAGAAGGTGCCTACCTGGGGCGAGGATGGATATCTGCTTTCCGTCGCGGAGTGGAAGGACGGAGAAGCGAGCGGCTCGGTGGAGCGCAGTGTGACCGGTTCCTTTGGGTTCACAATGGTTCGTGCCTCCGAGCTAGCGGAAGAGCTTTACTATGTCGTGACCATTGAGGACGCGGCCGGAACACAGTACACGACGGAGCCGGCTTTGATCACGCCGGAGAGAGATTTCGAGTTTTATGAAACCGCAACCGACAAAGGGGTGCTGACTTATCAGCTCTTCCCTGTGGAAGCGGTGCTGGTTGATTACAGTGGTACTGACACAGAACTGTCGATCCCGGAGAAGGTGGAGGGGAAGCTGGTAACCTCGATCGGACCGAGCGTGTTCGCAGAGAAGCTGAGCGCAAACGGAGAATCGCAGGCACCTCGCCTTCAGAAGATCATTCTGCCGGCTTCGATTCGGTCGATCGGGGCCCAAGCCTTTCTGAATTGTAAGTATCTAAGGGAAATCATTTTGCCGTCCGCGCTGCAGGAGATCGGCACGCAGGCTTTCGCCGGATGCGAGAGCCTGATCATGGTAAAACTTCCGTCCTGTACGGTTTCGATCGGGCCCTATGCCTTTGCCTACTGTCTTTCTTTGAAATCGCTTATGATCGGCGCACGCTGCGCTTCGATCGGAGAAGGGTTTACCGCTGTATGTCCATCACTGGGGGAACTCCGTGTTTCCGGGCTTAATGATGATTATCGGATGGAGAGCGGCGCGTTATACACAGCAGACGGAAAGGTCTTGCTCGCCTATCCGGCTGCAAGAACAGGGAGCTTCACCGTCAGAGAGGGAACAGAGATCATCGGGGCCGACGCTTTCTCTGCGACTTCGCTCGGTACGATTACGCTGCCACAGTCGCTGCGTGTCATTGAAAACTATGCCTTCTACGGGGCGTCAGATCTCGCGGCACCGACATTTCCGGAGGCACTCGAGACGATCGGTGCATATGCTTTCAGCGCTGGATGGATGTCGATCAGCCTTTCGGATAAAACAGAGCAGGCTGCTCAGCAAATCTACCTCGGAAGTCAGGTGAAGTATGTCGGAAATGAAGCTTTCGTCGGATTTCCCATCAAATATTTCGAAGTAAGCGAAGAGAACACGGCTTTTTCCTCGCGCGAGGGAGCTCTGATGGTGAAGGCCGGAGACTCCCTGATCGAATTGTCAACCAACCGGTATAAGACGTTTTTGGTTCCGGAAGGATGCGCGGACTTTGATATTTCGGTGATGTCGCAGATCGGGCAGTACGACCCGCTCGATGACTCAAATCCGTTCCAGCTTTACTTCCCGGATTCCGTGATCCGCATTACCGATACGTCGATTTTCTTCGACCGGATGGTATTTCACTGTTCACCGGGTTCCGCCGCAGAAGCTTACGCGATCGATTACGGCATCGCGGTTTCTTATGATACGGAGCCGATAAGGCAGGAAGTGACCATGGAAACCGAAGGGGGTGTGCTGACGTTCTGGCTTGGCGATACCCACGCGACATGGGCACGTTATGAAGGGGAGGATACCGCTGTTACGATTCCCGACACGATCGAGGGCCTGCCGCTGACCATGGTGGGGGACGGATTGTCTCCGGTACAGGATCTGAGTACATCTTCGCCTGGGCTGACACAAGTGCTGCTTCCTGACACGGTCGAGGTGCTGCAGGCTTATGCGTTTGATGGTTTATCAGTAAACGAGATGAATCTTCCAAGCGGAGTGAAGG
>ONYR01000287.1 GCA_900322165.1 uncultured Eubacteriales bacterium | reverse complement strand
GCCATCAGCGAGATCCGCCAGCTATGCTCCGCGACGCTTTCCGGCCGGCCTTTCGAAGTCGTGCAGTGCCGCATCGTGTCCTTCAGTTTTTCTGCTACATGCAGAATATCGAGGTATTCTCTTGGATTCATGTTTAGCTCCTCTCCATCGTGTTTCGATCTTTCAGGTAAGAGCATTATATCATACTTGTGCTTTTGAGGGCTGAAAAACAATTTCGTTGCCTTGATGATCTCGCTTCATCATGATACAATATTATACTGTTCTGCACAAACTAATACGATAGAGGCAATATCATGGAGTTTTCCATCCCGATCAGTGTGGTTATGTCCACGCACAACACAGAGATCTCAATGCTGCAGACGGCTGTGGAAAGCATCTTATCTCAAACATTTAGAGAATTTGAGTTCATTATCATCGACGACGGCTCCACGGACGAGTCGGTCAACTATCTGAACAGTCTTCAGGACGAGCGGATCCGCCTGATCCGAAATCCTGAAAACCTGGGACTCACCAAGTCGCTGAACATCGGTCTGAAGGCCGCCAAGGGCAAATATATTGCCCGGATGGACTCGGATGACATCGCCCTGCCGCAGCGCTTTGAAAAGGAGTACGCATACATGGAAGCCCATCCGGACGTGGTTCTCTGCGGCGCGAGAGTTTCGTTTTTCAGCGAAGATCCTTCGCACCCTTCCGGAACATCGCCGGTCATTACTTCGGATACAGAAGAGTACCGTGTTTTGCTGCTTTTCCGCAATCCGGGTCCCTTTCATCCGACGGTGTTCTTCCGGCATCAGACCCTGCTCGAGCATCATGTCCTCTATGATGAAAGCATGCGCTATGCTCAGGATTACGGTATGTGGGAAGCCATCAGCCGCCTTGGACAGATCTATGTCATGCAGGATGTTCTGCTCTGTTATCGGCAGCATGAAAAGCAGATCTCCTCAGCGTGCAGAGAACAACAATTCCAGTGTGACAGGATGGTCAAACGGCGGCTGCTGAATGCGCTGCTGGGCAGCGTCACCGAAGAAGAGCTGGACCTGCACTTCAAGTATTCCACGTCGTATTATCCCCTGACCACCATTTCTTCCGAGGCTGTGGAATGGTACGCTCGTCTGCTGAAGGCAAACAAAGAAAAGCACATCTATCCGCAGAGGAAACTGAAACGGGAAATCAAGAAGATCAAGGTAAAGCTGCTGCATCAGACATTTGACAGGAAGGATCTGCCAAAGGCCAAAAAACTCGGAATGATTCTTCGTCATATGCCGCTTTCCTATTACCCTAAAGCGTTTGTAAAGCTCTGTCTTCGGAAAGTGCTCGGCTGATCTCAAAAAGGCCGGGATTCATTGCAATTCACCTCCGGATCCGCTACAATCAAACAGAAGAAAAAGCTAGCAGGAGCTTATCATGAAACAGAAAGGTTCATCCGATAACACGTTCATCCCGCTGACCATGAACAACACGGTCGGCGATCTTTACAAAACGCCCGTCGGGCACGACACCTTGCTCAAGGTGCTGCTGCAGATTGGCATTTCCGAGAAAGCCGTTACGAACCCGGCCGTCTCCTCGATGAAGCTTTCCACGGTGGCAAAGCTCGCCGAGAAGACTGCTCACATCGACCCGCACTTCTTCGAAACGCTGCTCTTCCTTATCAACATGGAGCACGACACGCCGACAACTGAGCACGGCCCGGTCAAGCCGGCCTGGTGGAAGGAAGCTGTTTTCTACCAAATCTACCCGCGCTCGTTCTGCGATAAGAACGGGGACGGGATGGGCGATCTCGAGGGCATCATCAGCAAGCTCGATTACCTGAAGGATCTCGGCGTTGACGCGCTCTGGCTCTCGCCGATCTACGACTCGCCGAACGATGACAACGGCTACGACATCCGCGACTACCGCAAGATCCAGGAACAGTTCGGCACGATGGAGGACTTCGACCGTCTGCTCGAAGGAGTGCACGCACGCGGCATGAAGCTCATCATGGATCTTGTCGTGAACCATACTTCCGATGAGCACGAATGGTTTCAAAAGGCCCTCTCCGACCCGGATTCGCCCTGCCGCGACTACTATTTCCTGGTTCCCGAAGGACAGCGAACCGACGGCTCCCCCTGTGATCCTGAGCTGCCCCCGAACAACTGGACCTCTTTCTTCTCCGGCTCGGCCTGGAACCACTACAAGGAGCAAGGTCTCTGGGGGCTCCACCTTTTTTCCAAAAAACAGATGGATCTGAACTGGGACAATCCGGCACTCCGCAAGGAAGTCATCGACATGATCCGCTGGTGGCTTGAGAAAGGCGTCGACGGCTTCCGCATGGACGTCATCAATTACATATCGAAAACGCCCGGTCTGCCCGAGGGCGATGAAGCCGTCGGCTCGCTGATGAACTTCACCGGCGTAGAGCACTATTATTACGGACCGCATCTTCATGAATACCTGCACCAGATCTACACCGAGGCCTTCGAGCCCTACGGTGCGTTTTCCGTGGGCGAAACGCCCGGCGCCGGCATGGAGATGAGCAAGCTCCTAACCTCCGAAAAGCGCGGCGAGATGAACATGGTCTTCTCCTTCGACCAGCTCGAGACCCCCGGCCACGTCCGCTACCATGATTACAAGTATGATCTGAACTATTACCGCGACTACATCACGGACTGGATGCTGAACTACGGTTCGGATTGCTGGATGTCGCTTTTCTACAACAACCATGACAACCCGCGCATGGTCAGCAAGGTTTCGACGAACCCTGCCCACCGCCAGGCGATCGAAAAGCTCTTGGCGATGATGCAGTTCACCCTGCGTGGCACGCCGTTCATTTTCCAGGGCGACGAGATGGGCCTCACGAACTACGATTTCACCTCGATCGATCAGGTGCAGGATGTCGAAGCGGTCAACTATTATGACGAGCTACTCTTCTCGCACACCGAAGACGAAGCGCTCGGCATCATCCGCGCCGGCACCCGCGACCATGCCCGCGTCATGCTCCCCTGGGACGACCAGCCCCAGGCCGTCGCCGGCTCCACCTCGGCCAAGCCCCTGACCCACCAGGAGATCGACCCGGAAATCACTGCCTTCTACCGCCGCCTGATCCGCTTCCGCAAGCGCCACCACGCCCTGATCTACGGCGATTTCCAGCCCCTCTGCCTCAAAAAGGACCACTTCACCTACCGCCGCACCCTCGGCGACGAGACCTACATCATCGAGTGCAACCTCTCCGATAAACCGGTCAAATCCTACCTCGACAAACAGGCCCTCCGGCTCATCATCTGCACCCACCGCGGGAAACACAGCGGCAAGACCCTGCTGCCGTATGAGGCGAGATTGTTTAGAATGGAGTAAATTAAAAGCCATCCCACTCTTTCTCGCTAGACTTCGGCGCGAGATAAAAGCACATACCCCCTTCCGTGCGTAGCACGGTTGCTCACTAGGGCTTCGGCGCGAAAATATAAAAGCACATCCCTCTTCTTCACTAGGGCTTCGGCGCGAGAGTTATTCTCCATTCTTCAAATGGATATCGGCGCGCCTGCAGAATCGTTCAGAAGAGGGATGTGCTTTTTCTAGTTATCTGTAGATGAAG
>ONYR01000389.1 GCA_900322165.1 uncultured Eubacteriales bacterium | reverse complement strand
CCATCGACAGACGTTCGCTCATTGACTTACTATCAGTGCTTCGCTATAATCATATTGGTGTTGCATCTTTAAACAGTTTCGTGCAAACCCCGGAGGTGGTTAACATGAGTGTGATTGCCGAATAGAGAGCTCTTTACATATCCTTGTCACCAAAAAAAATCAGGCAAGGAATGTAAGGAGGTCCGTATGGACAACATTTCAACATCCCGAACCCCGGACAAGTACACGATCCGCAACAACTTCATGTTTTGCCACGTGATGTCAAAGAATCCGGAACTCTGCAAAGAGCTTCTCGAGCTGATTCTGGCGGATGAGATCAAAGAAATCGGGAATATCAGTCTGATCCAAAGCGAAAAAACGGTCGAAGTCGCTGCAGGAGCACGCGGGATACGGCTCGATGTGTACGTGAAGGACGAAAAAGGCAGCGTCTACGATATCGAGATGCAGGTAGCCAACCAAAAGAACTTGCTGAAGCGAACGCGGTACTATCTGGATCAGATCGATATTGATAATCTTGATCATGGTCAAAGTTTTGAGTCGCTGAAGGACACCTACATCATTTTCATCTGTCCTTTCAATTTCCGCCCCTCAAACCTCCCCAGGTACACGCTGACGCAAACATGCATGGAGGAGCCGGACGGAGACTTCAGTGATGGCAGCAAAAAGATCATCATTTGTGCGACCCCGGAGACCATAAAAAAAGAAGAACGTTTAAGACAGTTTTACCGGTACATCATCGAAGATGTCCCGGAAGAAGGTTTCACAAGCCGACTGGACAATGCAGTGCAGGCAGCCAAAGACGACCCGGAATGGAGGCGAATCGAAATGTATCTCGAAGAATTTGCAGAAGAATATGCAAAAGAACAAATCAAGAAAGCAAGCCTTGAGGCCAAAGAGCAAGGTCTTCAGCAAGGCCTTCAACAAGGTCTTCAGCAAGGCCTTCAACAAGGCCGTGAAAAAGGCCGTGAGGAAGGCCGTAAGGAAGGCCGTGAAGAAGGCGCTCTCGCGATCATCCACGCGATGCTTGCCGGTGGTACAACTGCAGAACAGCTTATCCAGCAAGGCGTACCTGTCGAGTTGATTTCAAAGGCACAAGAGACAGAAAAAGTGTAATCCAAGTTATCTAAATGAAAAGGACTTCTAATCTCCGGTAATGGATATTCGAAGTCCTTATTCATTACTTGGTTTATCTACAAAACATAAACACGCGCTCGTAAAAGTCTTTCGCTTCTTCATACGCACCGTGTCCAAGGCCATCGTAGACATACAGTTCTGACTTGTTGATTCTCTCATGCAGCTCAACATAAGCTTCATTACCAACAGTTTTATCATCGTCACCGGCAATGATCAATGTTGGACATTGAATTTGATCAAGTTCATTGCGCACATCAAAGTTCAAAATTGCTTCTGCATTCCTCAAGAATCGTTCATAGCTCTTTGGTTTGGTGAATCTGGCAATCATGGGGAAGTACCTTCGATTCTTCCGCAGATACTTTTCAGAATACATTCGCTCCGCGGTATCGACCATCAAAGCCTCATGATCTCCTCTATTCACCATTTCAATCCATCCAGAAACAGCTTCTTGACACACTTCATTTGCATTAGGCGCAGTCACGGCAAGGACAATCTTGTCAACCATCTCCGGATGACGAATGGCAAGGCATTGTGCGATCATGCCACCTTGGGAAACGCCTAAAACACAGGCTTTCTCGATCCCAAGAGTTTTCATTGCCAGCGCCAAATCATCAGCCATATCTTCTATACGATAACCGTCAGGCATCTCATTTTTCCGGCTAAACATGTAGACGGTAAAGTCTCTTAAGAACTTGATATAAGGCAAAGAGAGGATCCATGCTTTCCCACGTACCGTAGCGAGCCCATCCGAAAGCCCAGGCAAAACAATCATCTTCTTCGAGCCATTCCCAAAAGCAGCATAATACATCTGTGTTTGACCAATCTCAACAGATCCATTCTTAATCATAATGCCGCCTCCTCCCAAAGAAGCATTCAAAACATATCCGAATAACAAAAAAGACTGTGAGCAATTCACAGTCTTAAAAGTGGACGCTACAGGACTTGAACCTGCGACCTTTCGGATGTGACCCGAATGCTCTCCCAGCTGAGCTAAACGTCCAAACAATGAACATATTCATGATACCATCGCTTTAAGCTTTTTTCAAGTGCTTTCTGAGATCAACAAATCTAATCCCGAACGCTGCAGCGAAAAAAGCAAATAAAAAAGCTGGCAACCTCCTACTCTCCCGGGCAGTCCCCCACCAAGTACCATCGGCCGCTTAGGTCTTAACCGTCGTGTT
>ONYR01000290.1 GCA_900322165.1 uncultured Eubacteriales bacterium | reverse complement strand
GCTGCGTTTCTTGAGTTGATTTGAGGGATTCTATGAAACAGGTTATCCGCGAAGTCAGAGAGGGCAGTATCGGAGAAGAGCTCGGCCTTGAGAGAGGCGATGCGCTGATCCGGATCGACGGCTCTGAGATTGAAGACGTACTGGACTATTATTACCTGCTGGAAGGGGAAAGCATCGAGCTTGAGATCCTGACAAAGGACGGAGAAACCGTGTTCTGTCAGGTCGACAAGGATGAAGATGAAGACCTTGGCCTGGTGTTTGAAGAGGAGTTCATGGGGCGCTACCGTCATTGCGCCAACCGCTGCATTTTCTGCTTCATCGACCAGCTGCCGAAAGGCCTTCGCTCGACCTTGTATTTTAAGGATGATGACGCACGCCTTTCCTTCCTGAGCGGCAACTATATCACGATGACCAACATGTCTCAGGAGGATTTTGATAAAATCGTGCGTTACCGCATGTCCCCGATCAATATTTCGATCCATACCACGGATCCTGAGCTGCGTGTGCGCATGCTGAAAAACCCGAACGCAAGCAATCTGATGCCGAGACTTCAGATGCTGAAGGAGAACGGCATTACGATGAACGGCCAGATCGTTCTTTGTAAGGGGTTTAATGATGGAAAAAATCTCGACCGGACCGTGAGAGAGCTTGCGGAGCTGAGACCGGAGATGCAAAGCGTCAGCATCGTTCCGTTTGGATTGACAAAGTTCCGGGACGGACTTGAAAAGATCGAGCCGTTTACCGGTGAAGAAGCGGCGGCGGTCATCGATCAGATCGAGCCGGTCCAGAAGCGTTTCTACGAAGAGACCGGAATGCATTTTATCCATCTCTCGGATGAATTCTATATTATGGCAGATCGTGACATTCCCGAAGAAGAGCGGTATGACGGCTATCTTCAGATCGAAAACGGCGTCGGCATGATGCGGCTGTTTATCAATGAGACCGAGGAAGCGATCTCTCAGCTTGACCCGTCGGAGGATCTGAGCGGTCACGTCAGCATCGTAACAGGAGTGAGCCCAAGCCGTTACATCAAAGAGACCTGCCGGAAGATCGAAGCTCTCTATCCGAAGGCTAAGATCGATGTGCACGTTATCATCAATCATTTCTTCGGTGAGACGATCACGGTTTCCGGACTGCTGACCGGGAAGGATATCGTGGAGCAGCTGAAGGGGAAAGATCTTGGCGATCGGCTCTTCCTTCCGCAGAATCTTCTGAAGGCCGATGAGGACATTCTGCTCGATGACATGACGCTTCCGGGACTGGAAGAGGCTTTACAGGTGAGCATTTCTGTTGTACAATCTTCAGGTGATGCGTTTGTTGACGGGATCGTGGATGCACTGCGCGAAAACGCACATCGATCATAAGAATCAGAAAGATTTTGACATGAATTTGAATGGAAAGGAGATCTCATGAAACCGATCGTTGCGATTGTCGGAAGACCGAATGTGGGAAAGTCCACATTGTTTAACCGTCTTGCCGGAGAGAAGATCTCCATTGTGAAAGATACCCCCGGCGTTACGAGGGATCGTATTTACGCGGAAGCCGAATGGCTGAATCATCGCTTTACCATGATCGATACCGGTGGTATCGAGCCTAAAACCGATGATCTTCTGCTGAAGTATATGCGTGATCAGGCTCAGATGGCGATCGAGCTGGCGGATTCCGTGATCTTCCTCGTGGATTCCAAAGCGGGATTGACCGATGCGGATCAGGAAGTCGCCAATATGCTCAGACGCAGCCAGAAGCCGGTCGTTTTAGCTGTCAATAAGCTTGACAATATGCGGGATATTTCCCCGATCTATGAGTTCTACAATCTCGGACTCGGCGACCCGATGCCGATCTCCGCGGAGCAGGGCCTTGGCCTTGGCGATATGCTTGACATGGTGGTCGAGACCTTCCCTGAGCAGGAGGAAGAGGAAGAGGCGGATGAGAAGCTGAAGATTGCGGTCATCGGCAAACCGAACACCGGCAAATCCTCCCTGATCAATAAGCTTCTCGGCGAGAACCGCATGATCGTCAGCGACATCGCGGGAACGACAAGAGACGCGGTCGATACCGAGGTTACCTACAACGGGCGCAGCTATGTCTTTATCGATACAGCCGGAATTCGCCGCCAGAGCAAGGTCAACGAAGATCTCGAGCGTTTCTCGGTGCTTCGTTCGGTTTCCGCAGTGGAGCGCTGCGATATCGCGATCCTCATGATCGACGCGACAACGGGCATTACCGAACAGGACGCGAAGATCGCGGGAATTGCTCACGAGAACGGTAAGGGCGTCATTATCGCGGTCAACAAGTGGGATGCCATCGAAAAAGATGACAAGACCATGAATGAGTTCGGGAAGGATATCGACACGGTCCTGAGCTACCTCCCGTATGCGCCGAAGATCTATATCTCTGCGCTTACCGGACAGAGACTTACCCAGATCTACGAAACCATCGATCAGGTCGAAGAAAGCATTCTCAAGCGAGTGCCGACCGGCATCCTGAACGATGTCCTTTATGATGCGACTTCGATGAACCAGCCGCCGAGTGACAAGGGACGGCAGCTTCGCATCTACTACATGACACAGATCGGCGTAAAGCCGCCGACCTTTGTCATCTTTGTCAACAACCAGGAGCTGATGCACTATTCCTACAAACGGTATCTGGAAAACTGTATCCGAAAGGCTTTCGGCTTCGAAGGAACCCCGATCAAGTTTATTATTCGGGAGAGAAATGAACTGAGTGAGCGCTTTTAAAGTATGAACGACTATCTGATTAGACTGATCTGTGTTTTGATCGGATATTTCTTCGGATGTATCCAGTTTTCCTATATCCTGGGAAAGCTCGAAAAAAAGATCGATATCCGCGACTACGGCAGCGGGAATGCCGGGTATACCAATGCGCTGCGCGTGATGGGAAACCGAATCGGTTTCTGGACATTGACCGGTGATATCCTTAAGGCGGTCATTGCACTTGGCATTATCGCACTGATCTGGGGCTATGACGCCAAGTGGCTGATGCTTTGGGGCGGAGCCGGTGTCGTGCTTGGTCATAACCATCCCTTCTACATGCAGTTTAAGGGCGGCAAGGGCGTCGCAGCCATGATCGGGATCTACCTGATCACGGACCTGAGAATGCTCCTGATTGCGGGCATACCGGCGCTTGTTTTGCTGTACCTTACGAAATACATGTCACTGGCATCCATCACCTACATGGTGCTTTTGATCGTGACATCCGTGGTGTTTTACCTGAAAGCACCGTTCGGCCTTGAAGTGATCGTGATCACGGCTGTATTGTGCCTGACAACGATCATTCGCCATCGAGGCAATATCCAGCGACTGATCGCGGGGACGGAGCGTAAAATGGGGCAGAAGGAAACGCCGAGCGCACCGCAAAACGCGGAGGGGACTACCGAAGAAACTTCGAAAAAGTAAACATATACAGAGGTGAACTATGAACCATCAGGAACTGGCAGAGAGACTGTTTCCGAATATCAAGACCGTCCCGGAGGATATGGAAAAACGCTATCCGGAGCGTGATCTTCCCGAGGGGGCGGCGGTTACAAGAATCGCTCCGAGCCCGACCGGATTTATGCATCTCGGCAATCTGTACGGTGCGGTTGTCGATGAGCGTCTGGCCCATCAGAGCGGCGGTATCTTTTATCTGAGAATCGAGGACACCGACCGCAAGCGTCTTGTTGAAAACGGAGTGGAGACCATCATCAAAGTCTTCAGCCGTTTCGGACTGAATTTTGATGAAGGCGCAACGCTGGAGGGGGACAACGGAATCTACGGTCCCTACACGCAGAGCGAGCGCGGCCCGATCTATCAGACCTATGTCAAGGATCTTGTCCGCAAGGGCATGGCTTATCCGTGCTTTGCCACCGAGGAAGAGCTGGCAGAGGCGCACCGCGTTCAGGAAGCCAACAAGGAAAACTTCGGCTATTACGGAAAGTATGCGGTCTGGAGAGACCGTCCGATGGAAGAGGTGGAAGCGGCACTTGATGAGGGTCGTCCCTATGTCATTCGTTTCCGCTCCGAGGGTTCCATTGAGCATAAGATCAAGTTTACCGATCTGGTCAAAGGCCAGATGGAGATCACCGAAAATGATCAGGACGTTGTCATCTTAAAATCCGACGGACTGCCGACCTATCACTTTGCCCATGTGATCGATGATCATCTGATGCATACCACTCATGTCGTGAGAGGTGAGGAGTGGCTCGGCACGCTCCCGATCCATATTCAGCTGTTTGACGCGCTTGGATTTAAGCGTCCGAAATACCTTCATACCGCTCAGCTGATGAAGCTTGACGGTGTCTCCAAGCGTAAGCTTTCCAAACGCAAGGATCCTGAGTTTGCGCTGGATTACTATTTTGAGACCGGTATTCCGATTCCGGCAGCGATCGAATATGTGATGACGCTGCTGAACTCGAATTTCGAGGAGTGGCGCCGTGCCAACCAGAGCGCACCGCTCGATGACTTTAAGTTTACCGCAAAGAAGATGAGTTCTTCCGGCGCGCTGTTTGACCTTGATAAGCTGAGCGACGTCTGCAAGAACGTCGTGGCAAGAATGAGCGCGGATGAGGTCTATGCCTACACGAGCGCCTGGGCGAAGGAATATGATCCTGAGTTTTATGAGCTGCTGACGCGCGATGAGGCTTATTCCAAGGCGATCCTTTCGATCGGCCGCGGCGGCAAGAAGCCGAGAAAGGACTTCGGCCGCTGGAATGAAGTCAAGCAGTATCTCAGCTTCTTCTTCGATGAGCTGTTTGAGCCCAATTACAGCGAGATGCCCGCACTTGACCATGATCTGATTGTCAAGATCGCGCACGACTACGCGGCGGTCTGTGAAAAGAGCGAAGCTCAGGACGCGAATGCCTGGTTCGAAGAGATCAAATCGCTTTGCCCGGCATACGGCCTGGCATCGGATATGAAGGCTTACAAGCAGGATCCGGATGCGTACAAGGGCAATGTGGGCGATTTCTCCATGGTGCTGCGCGTGGCGGTCTGCGGCAGAAGTCAGGCGCCGGATCTGTTTCAGGTCATGCAGCTGCTTGGAAAAGAACGTGTAATCGAGAGGCTTGGCCAGGTTAAATAAGGAGGCCGAAGGTGGCAAAAAAACGCACGAAACGTTCGGGGGGACGTCAGAGCGTATTTTTCACGTATCTGATCGTCATCATGGTTGTCGTGTATCTGGCGGCACAGTTTGTGATCTTTATCAATAAAGATACCACCAACTACATCATTGCGCGCCAGGGTGAGATCGTCGATTCTTTCTCTGCTCAGGGAGTCATTGTCCGCGAGGAACAGCTTGTCAAAGCAACGACAAGCGGCATCGTACAGTATTACTATCCGGGCGGAAAGGAACTGCAGAAGGGAACGCTTGTCTGCTCGCTTCTGGATGACTATTACGGAGACATTCTGCAGGAGAAGATCGACGAGATCTACAATGAGATCGCCGATCTGGGCGATACGGAATACGATGAAGTGTTTGATTCGCTCGATACCAACATCGCTCAGTCGATCGCACAGTATCTGCGAAACAAATCCGTTAACGGATATTCTTCGCTCTATATCCTTGAGACAAACCTGAAGGACGCGGTTTCTGAGCGTAAGGATATGTACTCGCTGATGAGCAATACCAAGATCAGTTCGCTTCTCGCAGAGCAGGGCATCTATCTTGGTGAACAGAACACCGTTAAAAGCAATCTGTTCCTCTCATCGGCCGGTGTTATCGATTATTCCTACGATGGCTACGAAGGCTGGACCGTTGACCAGATCGGCGCGGATTTCCTGAAAAACTACGAGGCAAACTATTCGTATTTCGAGATAAATCTGCAGTCGGTTCAGGCCGGCACGCCGCTGTACCGTCTTGTCAGTTCGCCGGTTTGGAACATTGTCATCTTCCTGACCGAAGAGGAAGCTTCCTTCTTCTCCGGAATGGATACGGTATCGTTTATCTATAACAGCTCCGATAAGATGACCGGACGCATCACGCAGCTGAAGCAGACCGGTTATGATGAATACAAGCTGGTGCTCGCGGTAACCGAGCGGATCCAGGATTTCATGAACGACCGTACGGCGAACATTGTCTTCAGTAAAAACAGCCATTCGGGAA
Source organism: uncultured Eubacteriales bacterium (assembly GCA_900322165.1). Lineage (GTDB taxonomy): Bacteria > Bacillota > Clostridia > Lachnospirales > Bianqueaceae > RUG760. The sequence goes on along the minus strand of ONYR01000290.1, from coordinate 3,387 downwards.
TCAAGATCGCGGACAGCTGTCTGGTTCACCGTGAGTACTATGTGGCTCCGAAAAGCTATCTGATGCAGTCCGGAGCGGATTACGGCTTCCTGGTGGCCGGGACGGATTCCGTCTATTTCCAGAAGGTCGATGTCGCTGATGTCAAGGAGGATACGGTTTACTTTTCCTTGCCGGAAGGACTGTCACCGGGCTTTACGATCCAGAACGCTTCTTCGGATCAGTCGCTGGTGACAGGGCAGACGGGATATCTCTACGGAGTGTATCTCATCAACGGCGGCTACGAGCAGTTTGAATCCGTGGATATCATTTATCAGGCCCAGGGTTATTCGATCGTAAAAGGAATCAACCTGTATGATCGGGTCAAGGTTAACCGTGAGTAAAACAGAGAGGATTCTATGAAACACTTTACCGCCATCATTCTGGCCGCGCTGCTCTTGGTATCGTCTCTTCTGACGGCCTGCAGCAATGAAACCAATGTCAACGAACTGATCCAGCAGGGCGACAGTGCCTATGCCCTCGGAAATTATCAGTCTGCAGTGGAATCCTACACGACGATCATCGAGATGGACAAAGCGACGGATGAGATCTACAACAACCGCGGCATGGCCTATCTTATGATGGAAAAGTACAGTGACGCGATCGCTGACTTTAATCAGGCGATCAGCCTGAACGGTGAATCCGCTGTCTACTACAATAACCGCGGACTGGCACTGTACAAAAATGGAGATTATCAGTCGGCCGGCGAAGACTTTGCGAGAGCGATCTCCATTGATGCCGGCAATGCGAACTATTTCATCAACCGCGGCGACTGCTATTCGGCGCTGAAGGATTATGAGAACGCGGTGCTGGATTATACCTCCGCGCTTGATCTGGATGCTTCGCTTTCTCATGCGTACAATAACCGGGCAACGGCGCTGTTCAATCTTGAGAGATACGCCGAAGCGATCGAGGATTACAACGTTGCGATCGAGAAGGAACCGGAGAATGATGTCCTTTACTGGAACCGCGGCGAAGCGTACCGCATGACGGAGCAGTATGCCGAGGCGATCGAGGACTACAACCATTATCAGGAGCTTTCGGCTTATCTGACGGTTGACTTCTTTGTGAAGCGTGCGGAGATGGAAGCTTACCTGGAGCGCTACGAGGACGCGATGAATGACTATATTCAGGCCATCAACATTGCTCCGAGCGATGCGATCCTGTATCAGGGACGTGCCAACATCAGCTTCCGCCTTGGCAACTGGAACGACGCAATCTCCGACTATTCCCGCTATCTGAATTCCAACGAATCCTACATTGCCTACGGCAATCGCGGATATTGCTATTTCATGCAGGAAGATTACGAGAAGGCTATGAAAGATCTTGATAAATGCATTGAGCTCAATCCCGAGTATGCATGGGCCTATTTCACCAGAGGCCAGATCAAGACCGCGCTGGAGGATTTCGAGGGAGCCAGAGACGACTTTGATAAAGCGTCCGAGCTGACAGGCGAGTAAGTTTTTTGCGAGGAATGGCATAAAGTGTTGACTTTGTGCCTGAAAAACGCAATAATAAACAATAACGTGGGTAAACAGCAATATAAATTGAGAGGTGGCAGCAATGAGTAAATTCGTAGATAGAATTGCCGGAGCCCTTGGGTTCACGACAAACGAAGCCGAAGAGAACGAAGCCAACGATTACGATGATTATGATGATTACCAGGATGAGGATACCTATGAATCCACACCCGGTGTCAGCAATTTCAGCAGCTACTCCAGAGCGAGCAGCCGCTATGACAATTCGGATTCCCGCTATACCAGGGATCAGTCTTCCTCCTACCGTACGGCGTCCTATCGCACCTCCGGCTATCAGTCGGCCGGTACGACAACGGACCGCAACGGCAGCAAGGTCCTGAATCTGCACGCGAGCGTTCAGATGCAGGTCGTCGTGGCAAGCCCTGAATCGTTTGATGAAGCGCGTGTCATTGCACAAAACATCAAAGACAACAAGCCGGTCATTATCAATCTCGAATTCGTGGAGCACAGCATTGCACAGCGCATCACGGATTTCCTCTGCGGCTGCTGCTGTGCGGTGGATGGCAACATTCAGCGTATCGCGGATAAGATCTTCATGATCGCGCCGGGCAATGTTGATTTTGCCGGTGATGTCGATATCCGCCAGTCGCTTGAGACCGAAGGCCTTGCGTTTCCCTGGGGACAGCGCCAGTAAGTTATGACGGAGAACCAGGACGATAAATGGTTTCTTGCCCGGATCGAGGACCTGATCGAAGAAGCGGATAAAGGCGGCTATGTCACTTTTTCAGACTTTCTTGATGATCATAAACAAAGCCTTCTCACCCATTCGGTAGGAAGGCTTTCGATTTGCAAAGAGACTTTTGGAGGCTTTCAGGAAGCGGAGCGCAAGATCGCTGCGTTTTGCCCGGACTTTTATCTCAAAGAGGATCCCGATTATCTCAAGAATCAGTTCACGGAAGCACTGCGCTTTCTTCGGATCGAGCCGGTGGACCGCAGGTTTCTGAAGAAGATACCGGAACACCGTGATTACCTCGGGGCCATTCTCGGCACCGGAATCAAAAGAGAGAAGATCGGTGACCTGCTGCTCGATGAGTCCGGATGCGTCGCGATCGTGAAAGCGGAGATCGCGGACTATCTGATGAGCGAGCTGACAAGTGTCGGAGCCGCGATCGTGCATGTTACGAAAGTTACGGCAGAGGCGCTGCCGGCGGCGGAGCGGGGCGTTGAGATGACGATCTCCGTCTCTTCATTGAGAATCGACAGCCTTGTGAGCCACGGATTTCAGATGGGGCGCGAGAGTGCGCAGAAAATGATCCGTCAGGGACTTGTCAGCCGAAACGGGGCTGTGGTCGTGAACGGAGACCGTCTGGCACAGGAGGGCGATAAGCTGACCCTGCGCGGGAAGGGGCGTATTCTCATTCGTGAAGATCTCGGTATTTCCAAATCAGGCAGACACCGCGTGCTGATTGAAAAATTTGTCAAAAAGTAAGGAGACACGCATGGCCAAACGTGGCTTAAGAATCGTTTTATATCTGCTCCTGGCAGCCCTTTTGATTCTGACGGATCAGGAGGTCAAGCAATGGGCCTTTGAGTCCATTCGGGTCAACGGGCCGTTGACCGTGATCCCGGGTATCCTGCAGTTTTACTATGCCGAAAATGAAGGGGCCGCGTTCAGTATGCTGATGAACCAGAAATGGCTTTTCCTGATCATCGGATCGCTGACAGGCTGCGCGATCGCATATGTGCTTTTTCGTCTTTCGGCGAAAGGCGAGAAGGAGAACATGTTCAATCGTGTGATCCTGATCCTTTCCATGATCTTTATCCTCTCCGGTGATATCGGAAACATGATCGACCGTGTCAAGCTCGGCTTTGT
>ONYR01000291.1 GCA_900322165.1 uncultured Eubacteriales bacterium | reverse complement strand
TGTTTTTATTGAGTGTTTTTATTTCTGATACTGATGCGCTTCTTGCAGGAGCATGTCCTTGACCTTCATGAGGCGGACCTGGGTGGAGCGTTCGTTTTCGTCGAGCTTCATCGTGATGTACTTGATTCCCTCCTGGGTTTCGGGGATGATGACGTGCTCGAGGGCGTTGACGCGGCGGCGGGTCTTTTCGATCTCGGCGGCCATGAGCTGGCAGGACTTCTCGACCTCTGCGAGCCGGAGCATGTCCGGGAGGACGGAGGAGAGGGAGGCGACTGCGTCGTCGAGGTCGCTGGAGGTGAAGGCGAAGCCGTAGGAGTAGATGTCGTTGGGGTCGGCGGTGCGCATGCGGGTCTTGAAGACCGGAATGTCGACGGACATGACGTTCTTTTCACCGACCTGGAGTTCGACTTCCTGCTTGGGCGCCATCATGGCGGACTGAAGGATCTCTTCCGACATACCGGACTTCGCGAGAACGAAGTTGCGGTTGGCGTTTTTGATGCCTTCCTCTACCTTGAGGCGGAGTTCCATGTCCTCGCGGACGAGTTCCATGAACTGCCTCATCAGCTCATCGCGCTTGTTTTTCAGCAGGCGGTGACCTTTGACGGCCGTCACCAGCTTACCCTTGAGGCGCGTGAGCTCCATTCTGGTAGGATTTACCACAGTGGCCATTCGTGAACCTCCTTAATAGTAGGTGTCCAGCATCGCGTCACTGATACGCTTCAGCTCGGAGCGCGGCAGAATGCGCAGCAGCTCCCAGCCGAGGTTCAGGGTCTCTTCGATCGTGCGGTCCGTGCGGTAGCCCTGGGAGACGTAGCGGGATTCGAACTCGTCCGCGAACTTCGCGTAGATGAGGTCGATCTCGGTCAGCGCGGCTTCGCCGAGGATGACCATGAGCTCTTTCGCTTCCTTACCACGGGAGTAAGCCGCGAACAGCTGGTTCATCGTAGCGGCATGGTCCTCACGGGTGCGGCCCTTACCGATACCCTTATCTTTCAGACGGGACAGGGACGGAAGAACGTCGATCGGAGGCGTAACGCCCTTGCGGTACAGCTCACGGGAGAGGATGATCTGGCCTTCGGTGATGTAGCCGGTAAGGTCAGGGATCGGGTGCGTCTTGTCGTCCTCAGGCATGGTCAGGATCGGGATCAGCGTGATCGAGCCCTTCTTGCCTTTCTGACGGCCGGCGCGCTCGTACATCTGCGCGAGGTCAGTATACATATAGCCGGGATAGCCGCGACGTCCGGGGACTTCCTTGCGGGCGGCGGAGATCTCACGCAGCGCGTCCGCATAGTTCGTGATATCGGTCAGGATGACAAGGACGTGCATGTCCTTCTCGAACGCCAGATATTCAGCGGCGGTCAGCGCCATACGCGGGGTGGAAATACGCTCGACGGCGGGGTCGTTGGCGAGGTTGATAAACAGAACGGTACGGTCGAGAGCACCGGTCTCGCGGAAGGACTCCTGGAAGAAGTGCGCTTCCTCGAAAGTGATACCCATAGCCGCGAAGACAACGGCGAAGGGTTCGCTGGTGCCGAGAACCTTGGCCTGACGCGCGATCTGCGCGGCAAGGTTGGCGTGGGGCAGACCGGAAGCCGAGAAGATCGGGAGCTTCTGGCCGCGGACCAGTGTATTCAGGCCATCGATCGCGGAGACGCCGGTCTGAATGAATTCGGAAGGATAAGCGCGGGCGGCCGGGTTCATCGGAAGGCCGTTGATGTCCATGCGCTTGTCGGGCAGGATCTCCGGACCGTCATCGATCGTACGGCCCAGACCGTCGAAGACACGTCCGAGCATGTCTTCGGAAACACCCAGCTCCATCGCGCGGCCGAGGAAACGGACCTTGCTGTTGGAGAGGTTGATACCGGTGGAGGACTCGAAAAGCTGAACGAGGGCGTTCTGGCCATCGATCTCCAGGACCTTGCAGCGGCGGGTCTCGCCGGAAGCAAGCTCGATCTCACCGAGTTCGTTGTAGGTAACGTTTTCGACGCCCTTGACGAGCATCAGAGGGCCGGCGACTTCCTGAATCGTACGATATTCCTTAGCCATCAGCGGTCCTCCTTTCCGATCAGCGTACCGATCTCAGCTATGAGTTCGTTGCTGACCTTCTCATATTCTTCAGCGATGTTTTCTTCGTGGGTATACTTGAAACGGCCGATGCGCTCACGGGTCTTCATCTTGACAAGGTCATTGATGTTCGCACCCTGGGCAAGCGCCTTGGTGCCCTGCTCGTAGAACGCGTAGACAAGCTTCATCATGTCATACTGCTTCTCGAGCGAGGTGTAGGTGTCGATCTCGTCGAAGGAGTTCTGATGCAGGAAGTCCTCACGGATGGAGCGCGCGGCTTCCATTCTCAGACGGTCCTGCGGAGAGAGCGCGTCCATACCGACCATCTTGACGATCTCGTTCAGGGAAGCTTCTTCCTGAAGCAGGGTCATCAGATGCTGACGGGTCGCCATCCAGTCATCGTGGACAGTGTTGTTGAACCAGGGCTCCATGCTGTCAAGATACAGCGAGTAGGAGTTCAGCCAGTTGATCGCCGGGAAGTGACGCTGGTAGGCAAGCGATGCGTCAAGACCCCAGTACACCTTCACGATACGAAGGGTCGCCTGGGAGACTGGCTCGGAGGTGTCACCGCCCGGAGGCGAGACCGCGCCGATAACGGAGAGGTAACCTTCGCGGTTTTCCTGACCGAGGGAGACAACGTGGCCGGCGCGCTCGTAGAACTGCGCCAGACGGGAGCCGAGGTACGCGGGGTAACCTTCTTCACCGGGCATTTCCTCCAGACGTCCGGACATCTCACGCAGAGCCTCAGCCCAGCGGGAGGTGGAGTCGGCCATCAGTGCGACGGAGAAGCCCATGTCGCGGAAGTACTCAGCGATCGTGATACCGGTGTAGATGGACGCCTCACGGGCGGCAACCGGCATATCGGAGGTATTGGCGATCAGGATCGTACGGTTCATCAGAGACTCACCGGATTTGGGATCCTTCAGCTCGGGGAATTCATTCAGAACGTCGGTCATCTCGTTGCCGCGCTCGCCGCAGCCGATGTAGACAACGATGTCCGCCTCGGCCCACTTCGCGAGCTGGTGCTGGATGACGGTCTTGCCGGAACCGAACGGTCCGGGAACGGCCGCGACACCGCCCTTGGCGATGGGGAAGAAGGTATCGACAACGCGCTGACCGGTAACAAGCGGTTTGTCCGGCGGCAGCTTTTTCTGGTACGGACGGCCGATACGGACCGGCCATTTCTGCATCAGCGTCAGGTCCTTGTCGCCCTTGTCGGTCGCAAGTACACCGACGGTCTCATCGACCTTGTAGGTGCCGGAGGCGATCGACTTTAAGGTGCCTTCAATGCCGACGGGAACGAGGATCTTCTGGGTCACAAGGCTGGTTTCCTTGACCGTGCCGATCTGATCGCCGGCAACAAGATGGTCACCGACCTTGGCGGTCGCGACAAACTCCCACTCCTTATCGCGGTCAAGCGAGGGAACCTCGACACCGCGGGCGAGGAAGTTGCTTCCGGTCTCTTCAACGATTTTGTTCAGCGGGCGCTGGATACCGTCGTAGATCGCACCGATCAGTCCGGGGCCCAGCTCAACGGAAAGCGGAACCTCCATGGACTCAACGGGCTCGCCGGGGCCAAGGCCCTGGGTTTCCTCGTAGACCTGAATGGAAGCTTCGTCTCCGTGCATTTCAATAATCTCACCGATCAGGCGCTGTTTGCTGACACGGACAACGTCAAACATGTTGGCGTCGCGCATGCCTTCCGCAATAACAAGCGGACCGGCTACCTTTTTAATAGTTCCAATGCTCATGGATCGTGACTTTCCTCTCAATCGTTTGAGAACAGGATGTCGGAACCGACCGCCTGCTCTACGGATTTCTTGACGCCGCTGATGCCGATGCCGGTGTTTCCCTTTACTCCGGGAATCGCGATCACGGCGGGCGTCATTTTTGTCTGGTAACGTTCGAGTTCTCTGGGAATCCGGGCCATCGTCTCTTCGGTCATGTAGATGATGCCGTAGTCGGACTCCGCGACGCTTCTGGTAAGACGGGCGATCTCCTCATCGGATTTGCCGTCGGTCGCAAAGAGCGTCAGGCCAAGGGCAGCGAATCCGTAAATGCTGTCATAATCACCCATCACGGCAATCTTATACATACATGGACCTTGCCCTTTCCTCAATGACCTCGTCCGGGAATCCGTTGGCTTTCGCGGTCAGGATAATGCGGGCGGTCTTGATCTCGTTCTCGCGTGCCAGGTAGTAGGCCAGGATCGGTCCTACCGAGACACTGTTGGATTTTTCGGATTTGATCAGGTCGATCAGGCGGTTGTCGCACCAGACCTCGAAGGCGGAAGCGGACTTTTTCAGCGCTTCGCTCGCATCCTTGAAGCCTGCGATCTCCAGGTATTTGTGAAGATCATCCGGTGTTTTGGAAGCGGCCTCCGCAAGCGAATGTACGTTGATCAGGGAGCACTCCGCGAGGGAGTCCTTGATAAACGCAAGCGGCTTGCGCATTTTCTGGGCACGGGCGGCGATCTTGATGTCGGTAAGCGCGACATTGAGGGCCTCGTACTCACGAAGAAGCGGGCTCTTCGCCTTTTCGGAGGCCTCCGACATGGCTTCAAGACAGGCCTTATCGATAATCTGGTCACAGATTTGAGAGTCGTGCGTCTTCAGCATGCTCTCGTAAGCGATGGGCGCGGCCTTCTGAAGGACGGCGGGCATCGTTTTATAATCCTTATCGCGCACCTTCTGAAGTGCGGTCTCCCGGTCGAAGGAAGAGAGCTCGTAGAAGGCACGTTCGTGAGGATCAGAGGTGACGATTTCCTGGATCGCGGATTTGAGGTTGTGGAAGAGCTTCGGGTAGGAGAGGATCTCCATGATCTCCGGATCGATCCCAAGCTCCTCGATCAAGGCCTGGACCTTGGCTTCCTCTGCCGCGAGCACTCCGTCCGCGGTCTTTTCCGCATCATCGGAGCCCCAGGAACGGCTCATCAGAAAGTCCAGCACAGCATCGGCGTTTTTCAGCGAGATCATCTGCTGAATGTCCTGATTGCTGAGCAGGTTCTTTTCTTTCACTCGGATACGCGCGACCGCGAAGATATAATCAGTATCATTCATGGGCGCTTCTCCTTACGCTTTCGAAAAGAGCACCTGATGCACCTTGTCGGAGAGCGCTTCCTGCTTGTCCGCAAAGAGCGCCTTCAGCGTGCAGTTCTCCTCGATGCCGCCGTAGCGAAGGACGAAACCGTCCTCGATCGGGGCGGGGGAGGTGACGATCCTGAGCGTTCCGCGGCCTTCAAGTGCCGCGTTAATCGTTGTTTCATAGCCTGCGGGAAGACGGTTCAGATCGCGGGATCCGAAAAGGATCTCGCCGTCTTCGGCGTGGGCATTCTTTTTTACCAATGCGGTGATCATGGAGAAGTACGAGGCATCGTCCTGATTTCGGAGCTTTTCGTAAGCTTCCGCGATCACCTGCTCGATGATGTCCTGCTTGGCCTTCAAGGTGCGCTGGCGCGTCATCATGCCGATCTGCGAGCGAATGCGCGCGGCGTAATCGTCCGCGTCCTTCGCGGCTTTGGCCTTCGCCTTTTCCGAAGCAAGGGCAGCCTTGGTGTAGGCGTCCTGTTCCACTTCGCGGGCTTTGGCCTCGGCTTCAGCGATGATGTCCTGAGCTTTGTCCTTGGCGTCCTGCAGGATCTGAGCGGTCAGATCTTTGACTCCAGCCATTAGTCTCTCCTTTAAATGTTGGTAACAGCCAGGATGGAGATCAGCAGAGCGAGGATCGCGTAGGTCTCAACCATGGCCGGGAACAGCATGGCTTTACCGAACTGGTCGGGGCGCTTGGCAATGATGCCGATGGAAGCGACCGAGGTCTTGCCCTGGTACATGCCGGAGAACAGACCGACGACGGCGATCGGAAGGGCTGCGCAGAGGTACATCGCGCCGGTGTAGGTATCGGTGACGGGGGTGCCGCCGAGGATACCGATGCTCGAGAGCATGATGAAGGTGACAAGAAGACCGTAGATACCCTGGGTACCGGGAAGCAGCTGCAGGAGCAGCACTTTAGCGAACTGATCGGGATCTTCTGCAACGACACCGGCCGCGGCCTGACCGGCAACGCGGACACCGTAAGCACTGCCGATACCGGCAAGGGTGGTGGAAAGGGCTGCGCCCAAAATGGCAAGAACCATACCTAAACTCATGATTGTTTCTCCTCCTTGATTTCAACGTATTGGTTGATCATTTTGAAAGGTTTAAAAGGCCTTCCGCCGCCGTCGTAGAACTTTCCGAAGAATTCAACGTACTGCAGACGGTTGGTGTGTACATATGCACCGAGTGCATTGATACCGATGTTGAGGGTGTGTCCCGCGAGGAACACGACGATAAAGATGATGGCGCCGAAGAATCCGCCTCCCGCGATCGAGGCCATCATGTTGATGACGCTCGCGATGACGCCGGTCGCAAGACCCAGAGCCAGCAGACGCGAGTAGGAGAGGACGTCGGAGAGCCAGTTCATGACACCGTAGATGTCGTAGGCGCCGAGCGCGATGCGAAGTCCCCAGTTCTTGTTGGCACGTCCCGACATCAGCAGGATCGTGACCAGTCCGATGAGGGTGATGATCTTCGCGATCGTGTTGACAACGTCCGGGAACACGTAATGGGTGCCGGAGATCGAGGCGAAGATATCGGAGGGGATCAGCATCAGGACGAGGCCGGTAATGAAGAAGTACCAGGCCACCACGTCCGAAAGGAACCCGACGACGTCTTTGTTCTTCAGATACTCATAGCCCTTGATTGCAAGACCCGCAAACAGGTGGATCAGGCCGAAGAGCATGCACCAGATCAACAGGCGCATCGGATCATCCAGCGGTGCGAACCACAGCGGTTTCAGGATCGGCGTGAGCTCGGCGGGGTAGCCGAAGAACGTCTTTGCCACGACATCGATCACGTCGCCGAAGAATCCGCCGTACATAAAGCCCCAGAAAGTGGTCGAGATGCCGCACCAGAAGAAGAGCTGCAGCATTTTCTTCAGGCTTTCTTCAAGCCGCGGCTTCTTTTTCAGGATCACCGCGCAGCCGACAGCCATCAGGATACCATAGCCGGCGTCAGAAAGCATCATGCCGAAGAAAATGACGTAGAAGATCGACATGACGAAGGTCGGATCCGCGCGTCCGTGGGTCGGGAGACCGTAGGATTCGAGGATGCCTTCCGCGTTGCGCGCAAACGGCTTGTTGCGCAAAAGCGTCGGTTCGAGCTCACCTTCGCGGATCTCCTCCAGCTCCACCAGGGCTCCGAACTTGTCCTCAAGCATCTTTTTCAGCGGCTCGGCGTTTTCTTTCGCGACCCAGCCTTCCAGGAAGAAGATGTGCTTGGACTGCGGAATCGTGGAGAGGAGACGGTATTTTTCAGCCCGCGTCCGGTAGTAGTCACTCGTGATCTCGAAGTCATCCGTCGCGTCCGCCATCGAGGCGATGCGGTTCTGGAGCTTTTCGATCTGCAGGTTCTGCGCTTCGATATCCTTCTGCAGGTTCTCCGCGACCTCGGAGGGAACGCCTTCTTCGACCTGCGTCGGCCTTGCAAAACCGGCCTGACGAAGGTTCTCGAGGACCTGATCCCGCTGGCGGTGCAGGCAGATGACAACCACGTAGGTGATGTTCGCCTCCGCCGTGAGGATGGTCACCTCAAGCGGTACCGGGAAGGTCATGTCCTTCGACGCAGCCTCGATCACGTCCGCCTCGGTCAGAATGCCGGGCATCGTGCCGATCAGGGCGCGGGTCGTTTTCGTACCGCGAAGGTTCATCGGGATATCGAGCTTCATCCAGGGAGCAAGCGCCGTGATCCGGTCTTCATCGCGGTGGATCCGGGCCTTGGCTTCCTCGATCGATTTCTCGATTTGGACGATCGACTGGGCCTTTTTCATGTGAGCGGTCTGGCTTTGGATCGCTTTTTCATAGACGGCTTTGTCGATCTCTTTTTTCTCGGAGAAAAGGCCTCCCGGCTTTTTCTTTCCCGAGTACTGATACAAAAGCTTGAGGGCGTCGCTAAGCGTGTCCGCGTTCTTTTCGAACGTGGTGACCGCTGTGCGGGTGTCCATCTTTTCCAGTTCAGGATCGTCGATCGCATTGTTTTCGATCTGCATGACACCCATGGCCTGAAGCGTCTCAAGGATCGCCTTTCGATGCTTCCGCTCAGCGCTGACACTCAGTTTTTGCATGTCAACGATTGCCATAGAGTACGCTCACCTCACTTTACGATTTCGGAGATGACCGCGGCAATGGCAGCCTCCACGCGGGGGCTGGCTTCGGAGACGATCTGCTTGGCCTTTTCTTCGGCTAAACGCTTTGCCTCCTCGGTTTCTTTTTCGCCGTCTACGCGCGCTTTTTCAAGAATGGCTTTGACCGCCTCTTTGTCGGCCGCCTCCGCCTCTTGGACAATGCGCTCCGCGGTTTCACCGGACTGTTTTCGGATGGTGTCGGCCTGGTTCCACGCGTCCGCAACGGTCTGCGACGCACGGGCTTCGGCTTCCTTCACAGCCTTGATGGTTTCTTCAATCATGTTCATACCCCTTTTGGTTGGTTGAAAAGCGGTTTCCCGGCGAGAATTTGCAGGGCAGACTTTTCAACAGGACATATTCACTTTAGTTTATCAGATATTAAGCATCAATTCAAGAAAAAAGTGCTATTTGAAACGA
>ONYR01000301.1 GCA_900322165.1 uncultured Eubacteriales bacterium | reverse complement strand
GGAACCGGCACGGTCAAGGATGGTGACTGCAACCTTTCCCTTGGCACCTCCGGTACCCTCTTTATCGCGTCCGACACCTTCGGCGTCGATCCCGCCAACGCGCTTCACTCCTTCGCGCACGCTAGCGGCCGTTACCACCTCATGGGCTGCATGCTTTCCGCGGCTTCCTGCAACGCCTGGCTTTGCGACAACATCCTTAAAACCAAGGACTATGCCGGCGAGCAGAAGGACATCACCGAAGACAAGCTTGGCAACAACCATGTCTACTTCCTGCCTTACCTCATGGGTGAGCGCAGCCCGATCAACGACACCAACTCCCGCGGCACTCTCATCGGCATGACCATGGATACCTCTCGCGCGGACATCGTGCAGGCGGTTCTTGAAGGCGTAGCCTTCGCGCTGCGCGACTCGCTTGAGGTCGCACGCGATCTTGGTCTTACGGTCAATCGTTCCTGCCTGTGCGGCGGCGGTGCCCGTTCCCCGCTGTGGCGCACGATCCTTGCTAACGTCCTGAATGTCACGCTCGAGATCCCGCAGACCGAAGAAGGTCCGTCGATGGGCGGTGCGATGCTCGCGATGGTCGGATGCGGCTTGTACCCCACGGTCGAAGCCTGCTGCGATGATCTCGTTCACATTACGACCCGCGTCGAGCCCACGCCGGAGCTGACGGCCCGCTACGAAGCGCGCTATCAGCAGTTCCGTAAGCTCTACCCGGCACTCAAGCCGGTTTTCCCGCAGATTCTTTAAGCTTATACAAAACCAAGTCCTTAAGGAGGCAACCCATGCAGTATTTATCTGTCTATGACGAGGCGTTCAATGCTTACGGACGTGTGCTTTCCGGTTACGACACCAAGCCGCTGATCGAAGCGATGCGCCAGATCCCGCTCCCCGCGGAAGGAACGTCCTACGAACCCGGCATTCCCTCGCTCGAAGCGACCGACATTTTCCCGGCACTGAAGGACCGCGCGTACGGCGGCATGCCGCTGCAGCTTGGCATGTGCTGGGGTCACAACACCAAACTCAACTCTCTCGAGTACCATCGCGACAGCGAGATCAACATCGGCGACGAGGACTTCGTCCTCCTGATCGCTAAGCGTGAGGAGATCGTGGACGGCAAGCTTGACACCGCAAAGGTCAAGGCGTTCCGCGTTCCCGCCGGAGTGGTTGTCGAAGTCTACGCGACCACGCTTCACTTCGCTCCCTGCCATACGAATGAAAACGGTTTCCGCGTTGCGGTCGCCCTTCCGCTTGGCACCAACACCGACAAACCCGAGATCACCGAAGGCGACTGGGAGGACAAGCTTCTCTTCGCCCGCAACAAGTGGCTCATCGCGCACGCAGACGCTCCGCAGGCCAAGAACGGTGCTTACGTCGGACTTGTCGGCAAGAACATCGACATCGCCGTCGACTGATTCCGAAAGTATCCATCACGATTCAATAAAAAACAAGAAAACGGAGGAACTCCCATGAACAACATTCCTGTTGTCAAGCTCGGTCTCATCGCGGTTTCCCGCGACTGCTTCCCGATCACCCTGTCCGAAAAGCGCCGCGCTGCCGTCAAGGCTGCCTTCAAGGGCGAGCTCTACGAGTGCCCGGTTACGGTTGAAAACGAAGCCGACATGCTGAAAGCCGTCGCCGATGTCAACGCCGCTGAGTGCAACGCGCTCGTTGTCTTCCTCGGCAACTTCGGTCCCGAGACTCCCGAAACCCTCATCGCGCAGAAGTTTGACGGCCCCGTCATGTACGTGGCTGCAGCCGAAGGCGACGGAGACCTGATCAACGGCCGCGGCGATGCTTACTGCGGTATGCTGAACTGCTCCTACAACCTTGGCATGCGTCACCTGAAGGCGTACATTCCGTCCTACCCGGTCGGAACCGCTGACGACATCGCCCGCATGATCGGCGAATTCGTTCCGATCGCCCGCGCTGTCATCGGTCTGAAGAACCTGAAGATGATCACCTTCGGTCCCCGTCCGCAGGACTTCTTCGCCTGCAACGCACCGATCAAGGGTCTGTACGAGCTTGGCGTTGAGATCGAAGAGAACTCTGAGCTTGACCTTCTTGTCGCTTACCAGAATCACAAGGGTGACGCCCGCATTCCTGAAGTTGTCGCGGACATGAAAGCCGAGATGGGCGAAGGCCGCTACTACGAGGATATGATGGAGCGCATGGCTCAGTTCGAGCTCACGCTGCTTGACTGGGCAGAAGCTCACAAGGGCGCCCGCAAGTATGTCGCATTCGCTGACAAGTGCTGGCCGGCCTTCCCGGAGCAGTTCGGCTTTGAGCCCTGCTTCGTCAACTCCCGTCTGGCAGCCCGCGGCATTCCGGTCGGCTGCGAAGTTGACATCTACGGTACCCTCAGCGAGTACATCGGTTCCTGCATCTCCGAGGACGCTGTCACGGTTCTTGACATCAACAACTCCGTCCCGGCTCAGATGTACGATGCACAGATCAAGGGCCAGTTCCCCTATGACTACAAGCTCACCGACACGTTCATGGGCTTCCACTGCGGCAACACCCCGAGCTGCAAGATGTGTGCAGACCGCGCGATCAAGTATCAGCTGATCCAGCACCGCCTGCTCGAGCCCGCCGGCTCCGATCCGGACTTCACCCGCGGCACCCTCGAGGGCGACATCGCTCCCGGTGAGATCACCTTCTACCGCCTGCAGTGCGACAGCGAAGGCGTCCTTCGCGCCTACATCGCAGAAGGCGAAGTCCTTCCGGTCGCTACCCAGTCCTTCGGCGGCATCGGCGTTTTCGCGATCCCGGAGATGGGCCGCTTCTACCGTCACGTCCTCATCGAGAAGCGCTTCCCGCACCACGGCGCCGTCGCCTTCGGTCACTTCGGCAAGCAGATCTTCGAAGTACTCCGCTTCCTCGGCGTTGAGAACATCGACTACAACCATCCGGCTTCCCTCCCCTACCCGACCGAGAACCCGTTCGCGTAAGGCATACTGAAATTCAAGACACATAAATAAACAACCACTGCCGCTCCCTCCTTGCTCAAAATGCATCGTCGGGAGCGGCAGTGGTTGTTTTATTGTGTTGATTTCAGATGGCCTTCGCATTGCCGGGAGATGAGTTTGACGACGAAGTCATCTTGTAGGGGAAAATGTCTGAATGAGATGACGTGGTTGCTAGCTGAGTCATCTCACAGAGAAAAAATCCCCGTACGAGATGACTGGTTCGGGTAGCTGCATCATCTCACAGAGAAAAATACCTGAAAAAGATGACCGGGTGGCAAATTGTGTCACCTCACAAAGAAAAATCCCCGTACGAGATGATCGGGTAGCTAATTAAGTCATCTCACAGAGAAATAATCCCTGTACGAGATGACCGCCTCAGACATTTGACCCTACCCCCTCTCTCCTCGCTCCTCATGCTTCGTCGAGAGGGTGTGTAGGGGTTTATTATCTTCTGGGACGGAAGATTTGTGCAAAGATATTTGGTGTGGTTTGGGGCTGGGTGGACTAAAGCGCTGGAGTTTAGGTGGCTTAGGCTATTCGTTTTGCTTGCCGTATTTCTCAAAACGCATGGCTCTGAGGATAAATGGACTTTTTCAGTGTTTTTCTGAGGTTTAGTCATTGAACACCCTTACATGAGAAAGCGAGTTCAATATTATCCAACAGTAAAAAGCGCAAGGCATAGACTAAGAGAAGCTGTATTTCATTGTTAGTTGAGTTTCATCAAATCCACTGAGTGAATACCTCGTTACTTCCGAGTTCGCATAGACTAAAACACCCAGTAATAATCTTTTAG
>ONYR01000385.1 GCA_900322165.1 uncultured Eubacteriales bacterium | reverse complement strand
GTGTTTGTATAGTCTTGTTTGACTAGCCTTCTAAAATATAAATAAGAGCATTTTCTGTGCGCTTTTCAAAATAGAAAACAAACCAGTAGGAGCAACCGCTTTCTAAAGAATCAAGATATGCGCCATCAATACGAACCAGATCCTTCCCGTTATAATAATAAGCACTTTCCGGAAGAGGAGTTTCGGTGTAATTTTTATTCTCAATCACGCCAATACTCTTCAACGCATTATCCGGAGCATTTAAACTAACATCGAGATCTCCGGATCCAATGTAGTGGTTTTCATTATAGCTCAAACTAAAGTCACAACCAGGGGCGCTGGCATCATAATATAGCCAATAAGTGCGAGTTTCTGAACCGTGGCTAACACAAAAATAATCGAAATTGCTCAAGTCCTCATAGTTCGGATCTATCTCTTCATAAGTGTTAGCATCATAATAGGTCGTTGCTGAATTGATATTACTTACCCCCTGATCCTCGATATATGTCGAGTCCAAATTGTATCCATATTCCCTTGCCCAAGATAACAGCGGCTGCCAGCAATTTCCACCATCACAGTATTGTTGAATCTGGGAAGAATACTCTGCTTCATTACGTAATGTCCCGTCCGGATAATACTGATGATGAATCGTAAAACTCTTACCAGGATATACCAAGCTTGTTCCGTCTGGCTGCTTGATTTCCCCTGCAAGAACATAAGTTTCCCACATATCAGTATAATAATCCCCATAATTATGGGAGCTTTCCTCAGAAGAGTTTTGCGAATCATTGCTTTCCGAAGATTCTGTCGTGCTTGAAGATTCCTCCATCATTGAACTTTCAGAGAGATTAGAGGCGGTAGATTCCGTGTTATCGTTATCCGAAGCTTCCACGGTTTCAGAACTATTGGTGGTACTTGAATTCCCTGTAGCCTCCGTGCTTGAACCGCTGCTCTGTTCTGTATTATTCGAAGATTCCGCAGTTCCGGAATTGCTGCCAGCACTTGCATTTCCCGAAGCTTCAGTGCTTACGCTGCTTTGTTCTGTATTTTCGGAAGATTGAGCTGTAGAAGAAGTTTCATAGACAACTTGGCTTTCTAAAGAGGAACTCTCGCTAGTGGATGAGGATTCCTGTTGCGAACTCATTTCAGTTTGAGTTGCAGAGCTAGGTTCAGACTCGTTCATCGACGACTCGTGAGTTTCCATGTGATTCATCGAAGAGTTTTCTTCCGAAAAAGTGCTTTCCTCCACCTCTACACGGTCGGGTTTGGATTGAAACAGCAGATGGTTAAGAGACGCAGCCGACTCTGTCGCACCAACGACAAGCGCGGTCATAACGATGATGGCTACGATTTTCCCGCCTGCCGCTGACAAAAACACTCCAACACCGGAAAGCGCTGCTCCCACAGCGGACACGATCGAGGCTGTGGTTGAGCCCGTGATCACGCCTATGGTTAGCCCGGCTTCGCTTAAAGCTGCCATCAGGCTGGCGACCGGCAGTTTCACGAAAATAGCCTCGGACATCTCTTTTGCTTCGTTGGAGAGGAAATACGAAAGATAACTGAGAAAGCTTGCCGGCGCGACGTTGTAGAGCTTGATTCCTTCGGCTTTGTATTCTTCGATTCGTTTGTGAATTTTTCTCCTTGCGGAAGCAAGACGGTATTTGACGGTATTTTCATTAACATTAAGCTGCTGAGCGATCTCCCGGCTTGTGAGGAAATCATAATAAGTGAGTGTAACCGCAATGCGCTGTTCGTCCGGCAGTTCGTTGACAATATCCCGGATCATTTTCTGGGTCTCTTCGTTGTCGACCTTCTTCTCCGGAACGGTCTGAGATTTCAGATCCTCATCCGGCATCTCTTCATAAATCTCTTGAGCTGATTTCTCATCCGTATCCGAGAACAGCTCGTAGTCTCTTTTCTTCCTGTAAAAATCCTTGCAGGTATTGAGTGTAATGGTCAAAACCCAGCTCAGGAAGCGTTCGTTATTATCCAAAGAACCCAATCGCGAATAGGCCTTCAGCAGTGTCTCCTGAGTCAGGTCTTGTGCGTCTTGTTCATGGCCGCTTCCGACAAATTTCAGACAGTTATAGTACACGAACGGCTCGGCCATCCTGAAAACGGACTCAACGGCACTCTTGTCTCCTTTACGTGCTTTTCTTACCGTAGCTGCCTCAGCCGCAGTCATTTTCGTCGGTCTGGAAATGGCTTTCACCGTAATACTCCTTTCCTCTCTTAATCTGTCTATTAGCTAACCCTTTGAATCAGGCGGTTAGTCGAAATCGCTCCGGCACAATGAACAGCCGGTCGGCGGATAAGTAACCGGTTTCCCGCTCGCTGATTACTTCGCCAGGTCTGAAGGTTTCATTATAATATGTCTGACATATCGAACACACAAAATAAACTATGGTACTACCGTCAACTAATGCTTGTCTCGATACCTCTTTAAATATATGATGGACGCCGCACCGATTGCAGCTAAATTCGATCGTGATTTTTCCGTCCGCGTCAGTGCTTCTAGTGTAGTCCACATAGTCGTGGCCAAGAGGTGTTCCAAAGTTATAATTGATCTGGATCATCATCGAACATATAGTGCATTGATATATAAGAAGACTGCCGCCTTGATATACGCAGTTTGGTGGTGTATAAGTATCCGACACGAAAACAAAATTGTGTTCTTCGTAACTGACCGTTGATCCATCCTGATAAGACTCATAATACGCACAAGAGGTATCCGAACACCATCTGGAGTGAAATTGATGCTCTGAATGATATTTACTACTCAGCCACCAAGCCCACACCTCATCTGGGTCTGTCATGTATGTCACGTCCGTACATCCGTAGGAGTGTCTGTCCAAAGCGGCAAAAGTATGTAAGTGTTCCTCCGTCGTTACATATGTATCCCCGCACTCAGAGCACGTATAGGTAACGGTACTTGTGTATCCAACGTCCGGATTATTCGGCCCGACGACTCGGTTTGTTTCTTCATAGGTATGGGTATGTGAGCTTTCCCCCGCCGAGCTCTCATTTTCAGAACTCTCGTTATTGGAGCTTTCATTTCTCGAACTCTCATTATTCGAGCTTTCCGTTGCGGAGCTGTTGGATCCAGCATTTCTCAAAGACTCGCCTGACGCGGTTTGGCCTGAAGTATTGGAAGATTCGGTGTTGCTGTTTCCTGAAGATTCCGTGGCCTCGGAACTATTGACGGTGCTGGAATTCTCAGAAGTCTCGGTGCTGGAATTCTCAGAAGTCTCGGTGCTGGAATCGTTGCTTTCTTCTGTGTTTTCAGAAGATTCCTCTGTCGAAGAACTCTCGTAGACAACTTGGCTTTCTATAGTGGAACTCTCACTTGAAGATGAGTCTTCTCTCTGAGAACTCGATTCGGGTTGAGAGGACGACTCCGGTTCAGACTCGTTTGTCGATGATTCATAAGACATCTCGGATTCTTCGTGATGCATCGAAGAGTTTTCGTCCGAAAAAGTGCTTTCTTCCACTTCTACACGGTCGGGTTTGGATTGAAACAGCAAATTGTTAAGAGACGCGGCTGACTCTGTTGCGCCAACGACAAGCGCAGTCATGACAATGATGGCTACGATTTTCCCGCCTGCCGCTGACAAAAATACTCCGACACCGGAAAGCGCTGCTCCCACAGCGGACACGATTGAAGCTGTGGTTGAGCCGGTGATCATGCCTATGGTTACACCGGCTTCACTTAATGCTGCCATCAGACTGGCTACAGGCAGTTTCACGAAAATAGCTTCGGACATCTCTTTTGCTTCGTTGGAGAGGAAATAAGAAAGATAACTGAGAAAGCTTGCCGGCGCGACGTTGTAGAGCTTGATGCCTTCCGCTTTGTATTCTTCGATGCGTCTTCGAATTTTTCTCCTTGCGGAAGCAAGACGGTATTTTACTGTATTTTCATTAACATTAAGCTGTTGAGCGATTTCCCTGCTTGTGAGGAAATCATAGTAAGTGAGGGTAACCGCAATTCGCTGTTCATCCGGCAGTTCGTTGACAATATCCCGGATCATTTTCTGCGTTTCTTCGTTGTCGACCTTCTTCTCCGGAATGGTCTGCGAGTTCAGATCTTCATCAGGCACCTCTTCATAGATTTCCAGAGCCGACAGGTCTTCGGTGTCGGAGAACAGTTCGTAGTCTCTTTTCTTTCTGTAAAAATCCTTGCAGGTATTGATCGTTATGGTCAGCGCCCAGCTTAGATATCGCTCATTGTTTTCAAGCATATTCAGGCGGGAACATACTTTGATGAGGGTTTCCTGCGTCAGGTCCTGCGCATCCTCCTCATGATCTTTGCCGGTAAACTTCAAACAGTTATAAAAAACGAACGGTTCCGCAAGTCGGATGATCTCCTCCAAGGCTTTCTTATCCCCCTTGCGCGCCCTTCTTACCGCCGCAACTTCGCTTGCGGACATCTTTGTCGGACGGCAGATTGCTCTCACAAAGCTCCCCCTCTTTTCACGATCGATGTTTCGGATGATTTATAAAAATAAAGGTTTGTGTGTATACCATTAATTACTTCTATATATATTACCAGAACCCGCAGGAAACCTCAAGAAAAATTCACCATCGCGGGCTTTGCGTATACTGTTACAGCAATTCTCTTAAGGGTATACTTCTGCTTAATAATAGGTAGACGATTGTGGAAGGGAAAAAGTTGGGGGTTTTTCAATTTTTTTCAAAACATCATTAGTTTCCGTGATATATCGACATCATTGCCATCCCTCTCAAAACATGTTATCCTATTTCCAATGCTGTGCGGGGGCTGTGGACCCGATTTCTGCGCAGTCTGTGTTGTGCTTTGCATATGTAAAATCAGAAAGGAATCACCCTATGGAACTTGCGATGCGTAAGGATGTCCCGGTCGAGTTGACCTGGGATCTCTCGTTGATTTATCCGACCGATGCGGCGATGGAGGCTGACCTTGAGGAAGCGAAGAAGCTTGCTTACCATATCGAGGCGGCGTATCCCGGCCGTCTGAATGATCCGGAGATGATCGTAGAGTGTCTCCGCGAATATGAGCAGCTGCAGATCAAGCTCTACCTGATCAGCAACTATACCGATCTGGCCGTGTCGGTTGATTATTATGATACGGCTGCGCAGGAGAAGAATGAGAAGATCGCGGCGCTGGAGGCGCAGATCGCGAGTCGGCTGAGCTTTATCGAGAGCGAGATCAATGCGGCGGATGAGGCCGTGCTTGATGAGGCGATCGCGAAGGCGCACCGCTCGAAGCATTACCTTGAGGACATCCGCCGCGGCAAGCCGCACCAGCTTTCGCCGGAGACCGAGAAGGTGCTGGCGGCGCTTCGCAAGAGCTTTTCGACGCCTTACGAGGTCTACAACATGGCGAAGCTTGCGGACATGAAATTCCCGTCCTTTACGGTGGACGGGAAGGAGTATCCGCTTGGCTATTCGCTTTTCGAGGATGATTATGAGTATGAGCGTGACACGAATGTGCGCCGTGCGGCGTTTAAGGCGTTCTCGGACAAGATCCGTCAGTATGAAAATGTCACCGCGACCGCTTACAATTCGCTTGTCACGACGGAGAAGGTGATCGCGAATCTGCGCGGGTTTGATTCCGTGTTTGATTACCTGCTCTTCGACCAGAAGGTCACGCGCGAGATGTATGATCGCCAGATCGACCTTATCACGAAGGAGCTCGCGCCTCACATGCAGCGCTATGCGCGCCTGCTGCAGAAGAAGTACGGCCTTGAGGAGATGACCTTTGCCGATCTGAAGCTGACGCTTGATCCGGATTATGATCCGCGCGTCACGCCGGCGGAGTCGAAGGAGTATGTCGAGAAGGGCCTGGCGATCCTGGGCGATGACTATGTTTCGATGATCGAGGAGGCTTACCGCGACCGTTGGTTCGATTTCGCAAAGAATCAGGGCAAGTCCACCGGCGGCTTCTGTGCGAGCCCGTACGGGGTCGGTTCGTTCATTCTGCTGAGCTGGAATGATCGCATGTCGGACGTTTTCACCGTGGCGCATGAGCTTGGCCATGCCGGCCATTTCCGTCATTGCAATCGTGCGCAGTCGCTTTTTGATACGAACGTTTCCTCGTACTTTGTCGAGGCTCCGTCCACGATGAACGAGCTGCTGATGGCGAACTACCTGCTGAAGACGAGCGATGACAAGCGCTTCCGCCGCTGGGTGCTGTCGAGCATGATCAACAACACCTACTACCACAACTTTGTCACGCATCTGCGTGAGGCGTGGTACCAGCGTGAGGTCTACAAGATCATCGACGCGGGCGGTTCGGTCAACGCGGAAGTGCTTTCCGACATTTTCCGCCGCAACCTGAAGACCTTCTGGGGTGACGCGGTCGTTCTCAACGAGGGCGCGGAGCTGACCTGGATGCGCCAGCCGCACTATTACATGGGCCTCTACTCCTACACCTACAGCGCGGGCCTCACGGTCGCGACCCAGGCCGCTGCGCGCATCAAGCGCGAAGGACAGCCGGCAGTCGACGACTGGAAGAAGGTCCTCGACGCAGGTTCCACCCTCGACCCGGCCGGCCTTGCCGCACTCGCGGGCATCGACATCACGACCGACAAGCCTCTGCGCGACACGATCGCCTACATCGGCGAGATCATCGACGAGATCTGCCGCCTCACCGAAGAGCTCGACGGGATCAAAGCGTGAGGGGTTGGCGGGATTATAGCTATATTTGAGGAACAAGTCAGCTTGTGGAGGGCAATGTCTCTCACAAGCTGACTTGTTGTATGTGGAAGTCAGCTTGTAGAGGGCAATCTCTCTCTCAAGCTGACTTGTTGTATTATGTAGTCAGCTTGTGGGGGCGCAACCTCTCTCACAAGCTGACTGGCTGCGAAAAAAGTCAGCTTGTAGGGCGCAGTGTCTCCCTCAAGCTGACTTGTTGTATGTGGAAGTCAGCTTGTAGAGCACAATCACTCCCTCAAGCTGACTAGCCGCGAAAAAAGTCAGCTTGTGGAGTGCAGTCTCTCCCTCAAGCTGACTTGTTGTATGATGTAGTCAGCTTGTAGAGCACAATCACTCCCTCAAGCTGACTTCCCGCAAATAAAGTCAGCTTGTAGGGGGCAACCTCTCCCTCAAGCTGACTTGTTGTATGAAGTAGTCAGCTTGTAAAACGCAACCTCCCCTACAAGCTGACTGGTCGCGAAAAAAGTCAGCTTGTAGAGCGCAATCACTCCCTCAAGCTGACTGGCTGTAAAAAAAGTCAGCTTGTAGAACGCAACCTCTCCCACAAGCTGACTGGCCGCAAAACATAACCATCCCCACACACCCTCCAGGCGAAGCGTGATGAGTAAGGAGAGGGTGTGTGGGGATGGTTTCTAGTTTTTTCACTCCCCGTGCCCGGTTAGCTGCAGCTCTTCCGCGTGGGCTTTCATGCCGCGGATGACGATCTCTGCGACATCGCGTACGTCCATGCCGAGCATCTCGCAGCCTTGGAGGATGAGCTCGCGGTTGCATTTGGCCGCGAAGTGCTTATCCTTGAACTTCTTCATAAAGCTTTTGAGCTCCATGTCGGTGATGCCCGCAGGACGCATGCGCGCGGCCGCCTGCACGATGCCGGTCAGCTCGTCGACCGTGAAAAGGCTCTTTTCCAGATTTGTCAGCGGCTCAACCTCGGTGCAGATACCGTAGCCGTGCGAGAGGATCGCGCGGATGTCCTCCTCCGGAACTCCGAGAGCGCGGAGAGGCTCCTCGGTGTGCTTCAGATGCTCGTCCGGGTACTTTTCGTAATCATAATCATGCAGCCAGCCGACCGCTTCCCAGTGCTCCTTGTCTTCGCCGAAATGCTCGGCCATCGCGCCCATCGCTGCGGAAACGTTCCCCGCATGAAGGAGAAGATGCTCCTCCGTCACCATCGTCGCATTGATTTCTTTTGCTTTTTCGAGTGTCAGTTTTTCCATTTCGAACCTGTTTCTTGCCTTTCTTGCTATTCGTGCTATTTGTGCTATTCGAGCTATTCGTACTTTTCGTACTCTTCGAACTTAATCTTGCCTTCCGTGTCGAACACGTTTGCTTTCCAAATTATGCCAGCGGCAGCAGCTTTTCGCGGATGCATTTTTTGAACTCGTCCGGGCAGTCGCCGAGCGGGTTATGACCGGCGTTGTCGAACCAGATGAGGTCCTTGTCCGGCGCGGAGAGCGCGTTGTAATACTCCTCCACGAGCGAGGCCGGGGTGTTGTTGTCGAGCCGCCCGTCGAAAATGTAGTACGGAACCTCGACGCGCCCGCCGGTCTCCTTCATGAGATTCAGCCCCGCGACCTCGTCCCACATGGCCTTCAGAACGAAGCTGTAGCCCTGGACGAACCCGGCAATGTCCTCTTTCGAGTATTCCTTACTCTTCAAAATCGGAATGACCATGGAATCGAGGTACGAGCGCTTTTTCGCGTCCTGCGAGTAACCGCCGTACTTCATCATGATCTTCCGCTGCGCCATCATGCCGTCGTACCCGGTCTTGTATACACCGCCCACCGGATGACCAAGCTTGCCGAGCGTTTTGATCGCGGCCTTGTCATCATGCGCGAGCGCCTGCTCGAGGGCGAATTGGTAGGAAAGCTCCTCATTTTTCGGACCATCGACGAACTGGCCGAAGCCGATGTAGGCCGCGATCCGCTCGGGGTGACGCTTCGCCAGCAGCGTGCCGAGGCAGCTTCCCCAGCTCCCTCCGATAATGAAGATCTTCTCTTTTCCGAACGAGTCGCAGAGGAAATTCACAAGCTCGTTCGCGTCCTCGACAAGCTGCGACACCGTCAGCGTCTCCCGCTTGCAGCCCTTAAAGCTGCCGCAGGTGCCGCGCTGGTCCCAGGCGACGATCGTGAAATCATCGCACAGGTCCGAGTTGCTCCCGATCACAAAGTGCCGGTTCGCGACGCCCGGCCCGCCATGCAGAAAGAGCAGGACCGGATTTTTGACATCATTGCCTTTGACATGGATTTTCTGCGGAAATCCGTTCAGCTCCACCATCTGGATAAAATCTACCATGTTGATCCTCCTCCGTTTTTGATCACATCGATCGTTGCTTGGATCGCGCCGATCCATACTCCAATCGTTGCTCAGCTCTGGTCGGAAATGCCGGCCGATTGGTCGCCGGGCCTTGTTCTCCCATTCTTCTGCAGCACGTGCACACC
>ONYR01000293.1 GCA_900322165.1 uncultured Eubacteriales bacterium | reverse complement strand
GTCTTGGCAATGCTGAGAAAGTTTTCCTGATCCGTGATCGCCAGCACCGATTCCGCGGTCGTCAGGATCTGGTCCCGCTGCGCCTCCGGGTAGGAGACCCAGGTGTCTCCGTTCCACTGACCGGTGTAGAACATCATCGTATAAATGACAGCCGTCTGCAGGTACTGCTCCTGTTCGTAGGTCTCGTACCGTCCGAACTGCGCTTCCATGCCTTCCGCGATCTGCGTCTCGAACTCACTGGTTCGGAAATCCGCGGTCTCCTCATATCGGTAGGCACGGAAGTTTTCCCTCACGATCTCCTCGATCAGCTCATCGCGGATCCCGAAGCGGTCACAGTAATCCTGTCCGAGAAATTCCTTCAGTTCCTGGCATTTTTCCCTGATCAGTGCCTCGTCGGCGGTCTTGATCGGCGGGGTGATCCCCTGAACGACCTTCACCCTGACAAGCGACTCGAGCACGCGCTCCATCGCGGTTTCCGAAGGATCGAGTCCGAGCATGTCCATCTCCCAGACCTCTTCCCCTCCGATCGACTCGTAGGCGCTCTGCATCAGCTTCCAGTAGACCATCGCCTCCGGAAGGTAGACCTTCTCGTCGCCGACCGTCAGCACCACGTCACGGTCGTTCTCCCCGAACGTGCGGACCGAGAGCACGATAAGAACCGTCAGGAGAATCACCGCAATGCCGGCGAAGACATACTTACGAATCTTCATTCTCATCCTCCCGGCACAGGGCCCTCACCTTCCGGCTTTCATCGAGAATCGTCTGGAGCATCTGGGGTTCCTTCGGGTTGTGCGTCACACGGATCAGGAGCTTCTGATGCCCCTTTTCGCTCAGCAGACGGACATTGCCTTCGTTCTTTTTGAGATAGACCTTCAGCTTATCGAGGTCCATCGGTGCGTCATCCCTCAGACGCAGGGTCAGCAGCGCCCTCTCATAGCTGATCAGGTCGCAGCCCGCGGCGCTGACCGTCGCTTTGATGAGTGCGATCGTCAGCAGATTCATCACCGACTGCGGCGGATCGCCGAAACGATCGATCAGCTCATCGGTCATGTCCTCCAGATCTTCCTTGGTCTTGATCATCGCGATGCGCTTGTAGGTATCCAGCTTCTGCGATTCGTTGCGGATATAGTCCGCCGGGATGTAGGCATCGGCCTTGATCTGCACCAAGGTCTCGAAGGCCTCAGGGATCTCTTCGTGCTTCGCCGTTGCCATCGCGTCTGCCAGCAGTTTGCAGTAAAGATCGTAACCGACCGCGCCCATATGACCGTGCTGCTCCGGTCCCAGCACGTTTCCGGCGCCGCGGATCTGCAGGTCCCGAAGCGCGATCTTATAACCGCTTCCGAAATCGGTCAGTTCACCGATCGCCTCGAGGCGCTTCTGCGCCACCTCCGAAAGCACTTTCCCCTTGCGGTAGAGGAAATAGGCGTAGGCCAGCCGTGACGAGCGGCCGACACGTCCGCGCAGCTGGTAGAGCTGTGCAAGGCCCATTGAATCCGCGTTTTCCACGATCAGGGTATTGGCATTGGGGATGTCGAGGCCGGTTTCGATGATCGTGGTACAGACTAAAACGTCAACGCTTCCGTCAACAAAGTCGACCATGATCTTCTCCAGCTCCCGCTCATTCATCTGGCCGTGTGCCAGAACGACTCTGGCTTCCGGAACGAGCTGCTGCACCTTCTGAGCGCAGGCATCGATATCCTCCACGCGGTTATGCAGGTAGAAGACCTGACCGCCGCGCGAGAGCTCGCGGTACAGCGCCTCGCGGATCATCTCCTCATCCGCTTCCATGACATAGGTCTGGACCGGATGGCGATCCTGCGGCGCGTCCTCGAGCAGGCTCATGTCCCGCATGCCCGAGAGGCTCATATGAAGCGTTCTGGGGATCGGCGTGGCCGTCAGTGTCAGCACGTCGACATCCTTTTTCAGCGATTTGATCTTTTCCTTGTGGCTGACTCCGAAGCGCTGCTCCTCATCGATCACCAGAAGTCCCAGATTATGAAAAACAACGTTCTTTCCGAGCAGCTTGTGCGTTCCGATCACGATGTCCACCTTGCCGTCCTTCAGCCCCTGCAGGGTCTCCTGCACCTGCTTGGGCGTGGAGAAACGGGAGAACATCGCAATATTCACCGGGTAATCGCGCATGCGCTCAGAAAACGTATTATAGTGCTGCTTGGCGAGGATCGTCGTCGGCGCGAGAAGCGCGACCTGCTTGCTGTCCTGTACTGCCTTGAAGGCCGCGCGGATCGCGACCTCGGTCTTGCCGTAGCCAACGTCACCGCAGATCAGGCGGTCCATGATATGGCCGCTCTCCATGTCCTTTTTGGTCTCGGCGATGGCGGTAAGCTGATCATCGGTTTCATCGTACGGGAAGGAGTCTTCAAACTCCCGCTGCCAGTAGGAATCCTCCGAGAACGCGTAGCCTTGGCTGTTCATGCGCTCAGCGTACAGCGCCGTCAGGTCCTGCGCGAGCTTGGCAACGCCCTCTTTGACTTTTTTCTTGGTTCTCTCCCACTCGACGCCGGAAAGATTGTTAAGCTTGGCCTCCTGCCCCTCCATTGCCACATATTTCTGCAGCAGATCAAGCGAGGTCGTCGGGACATACAGCACGCCGCCGTCCTTGTAGACGATCTTGAAATAGTCGCGCCGGCTGTCTCCATCCTGCATCCGAACGATGCCCTGATAGATGCCGACACCGTGGTTTTCATGGACGACATAGTCGCCTACACGGATATCACCGAAGGACTGGAAATGGCCGCTGCCCTTGAATTTTTTACGCTTCCGGCTCGGGCGTGCGCGCTCCGTCAGCTCCTGCATCGAGATCACGCTGAATTTCAGACTCGGATAGGAAAAGCCCTTCTTCAGGCTTCCCTTGGCGACCGCGATCTTGCCCGCTGCAGGCATTTCTTCCGTATTCTGATATTCATACGCATTGATGTGCTGCTGTTCCAGCGAAGAGACCGTACGCGCGGCCTTGATGCTGCTGTCGGTCAGAAGGATCGTCCGGTAGCCCAGATCATTGTTGGTTTTCAGCTCGCTCTGGAGCATCTC
>ONYR01000297.1 GCA_900322165.1 uncultured Eubacteriales bacterium | reverse complement strand
TAGCGCTTGCGCAGGTTCAGCTCGCGCAGGCTCTTGCCGAGCCACTCTTCCTTCGGCTTCATCTCCACGATGCAAAGCTCGCTGCTCAGCTCAAAGTAGTCAAGGAAGCTGTCGGACATGAGGCTTCGCGCCGTGCGGAAGCCGCTCTCCTCCTCGGGGAAGATGACCTGATCCGCGCCGACCTTGCGCAGGATGTCGCCCGCACGCTCGCTTCCGGCCTTCGCCGCCACGAACGGAATGCCGCACTCCTTCGAGACCATGACGCACATGATGCTCGCTTCGAGGCTCGTGCCCATCGCGACGATCGCGCAGTCGATGTTTTCGATGCCGGTCGCTTTGATTGCTTCCGGGTCCGTCAGCTCAGCCACGATCGCGGAGGTCGCGCGGTCAGCAAACTGCTCGATGACGTCCGGATCGTTGTCCACGACCATCACGTCCGCTCCGACATCGATGAGCTTTTCCGCCACAGCCTTTCCGAAACGTCCAAGGCCAAAGACTACAAATGATTTCATGCTGGAATTCCTTTCCGTTACCCTGCGATAAAGCGATCGCCGCCTGCCAGGTCCACCGTGTTCCTACGATGTCAGCCTACGATATAGCGGCCGTCCGCGAATTGGATCTCGTTCTTTTTGGAATGTCTGGTATTGAACGCGAGCGCCATCGAGATCGGTCCGATGCGGCCCGCGTACATGCCGATCATGACAAGGATCTTCCCGACCGGGTGCAGTGTCTGCGTCAGTCCGCGTGTCAGTCCGACCGTGCCGGTCGCTGAGAACATCTCGTACGCGGCTGCAATCGCGGGGACATGCTCGAACTGCATGAGCAGAATGGTCAGGGTGACTGTCAGGATCAGGTTGAAAGTGACGATCGCGGTCGCCTTGTTGATGAGCTTTTCCGACACCGCGCGGTTGAAAACCACCGCTTCCGAGCGGTCCCGGATGAACGTAAACATGTTGAGGAAGACGACAAAGATGGTCACGGTTTTGATACCGCCGGCCGTGCCGACCGGGGATCCGCCGACGAACATGTACAGGCACCCGAGCAGTGCGGTCGGTGAGCTGAGGTGTTCCTGCGGAATGGTCGCGAAGCCGGCCGTTCGGAAGGTGACCGACTGGAACAGGCTTGTCAGCAGCTTTTCGCCCACGCTCAGTCCTCCGAGCGTCATCGGGTTGTTCCACTCAAACACCGCCACCAGGATCCACCCGGAAATCAGGAAAAACGCAGTCAGCGCGAGCACCAGCTTGGTGTGCTCGGAGAGGCGTTTGCAGAATGTCCAGACCGGGTATTTCTTTTTGGCGCTCGTTTTGACTTTGTCGATCACGTCGAACCAGACTACAAAGCCAAGGCCGCCCACCACGATGAGGAGCATCGTGACAAGGTTGATCCAGACACTCGGGCGGTACGGGATCAGCGAATCCGGTCCCAAAACGTCGATGCCGGCGTTACAGAAGGCGGAGATCGAGGTGAAGATCGAAGCCCAAAGGCCTTTCCCAAGCCCGAACCGCGGGATGAACGCAAAGCTGTACAGCACCGCGCCGATCCCTTCCACAATGAGCACGTCTTTCACGACGCGCTGTAAAAACGGGATCAGTCCCTGGATCGTGCTGAGATTGTAGTAATCCTGAATCAGCACGCGCGTGCGCAGCGAGAATTTTCGCTGCAGTGCCATCATCACGAGCGAGTACAGGGTAATAATGCCGAAGCCGCCTGCCTGGATCAGGATCAGAATGATTAGTTGTCCAAACCAGCTCCAGTGTGAAAACGTATCGACTACAACAAGCCCGGTCACACAGATCGACGTTGTCGCGGTAAAAATCGCCGTCAGGAAGGAGGTTTGCTCGCCTTTCGCAGTCGCAAAAGGAATCATCAGCAGCAGCGAGCCGACAAGGATCGCCCCGAAAAAGCTCAGCATCATGATCTGAGTCGAATTCATTTTCCGCTTCGGCACCGCCGCTTCGACTATCCGCCGCATTCCCTTCCCTCCTTTCCGGTTATATCAATTTCTCTTCAAGCTTGTCCCGCGGCCGCTCCAGCGCTTAGCCGCATCACGTGCCACATGGCATCGACCGCGGCCGCCGCAGCCATTCAAAATTCGGCCGGCCGTTCTTAGATCTGGTAGAAACCTACCTTCTTATAAACCTTGCGCAAAGTCTTGTTTGCGACATAGGCCGCGCGCTCTGCGCCGTCCTTGTAGATGCTGTCGAGGTATGCTTTGTCCTTCATCAGCTTCTGGGCTTCTTCGCGGATCGGGCGCAGGGTCTCGATGACCGCTTCTCCGACGACCGGCTTGAACACGCCGTAGCCCTTGCCTTCGAATTCCTGCTCGATCTCTTCGTAGGTCTTGCCGGTCAGCGTGGAATAAATGTTCATCAAGTTCGCAACGCCGGGCTTATTGACGCGGTCGTAGCGTACGCAGTTTTCGGTGTCGCTGTCGGTCACCGCACGCTTGAATTTGCGCGCAATGACGTCCGGCTCATCCATGATAAAGACGCACCCGTCCGGGATTGACTTAGACATCTTGTCTCCCGGCGTTGTCAAACCGTAAATGCGGGCGCCCGCTTTCGCGATGAACGGCTCCGGGACCTTAAACACGTTCCCGTAAATACCGTTGAAGCGCTGCGCGATATCGCGGGTCAGCTCGACATGCTGCTTCTGGTCCTCGCCGACCGGGACATAATCCGGCTGGTACAGGAGGATATCCGCGGCCATCAGTACCGGGTAGGTAAACAAGCCGGCATTGATATTGTCTTTATGTTTCTCGGATTTGTCCTTAAACTGAGTCATGCGGGAGAGCTCTCCGAACATCGTGTAGCAGCTCAGTACCCATGAAAGCTGCGCATGTGCCGGGACATGTGACTGCAGGAACAGGACATTCTTCTCCGGATCCAGTCCGCAGGCAATATACTGTGCCAGCTGGTTCAGCGAGCGTCGTCTCAGCTCTGCCGGATCCTGCCTTACCGTAATCGTATGCATGTCGGCCATGAAATAATAACACTCGTAATCGTTGACCCGGTCCGCCCAGTTCTTGATCGCGCCTAAATAGTTACCCAAATGCAGATCACCGCTCGGCTGGATACCGGACAGCATTCTTTT
>ONYR01000307.1 GCA_900322165.1 uncultured Eubacteriales bacterium | reverse complement strand
TCTCCTGGCTCTTTGCCTCTTCCGCTCCGGCTGCCTTGGCTGAATCTGCGGTCTTCTTTTTCTTTACGACTTTTACTTTCTTTCCGGTCGTGATCAACACCTTCACCTGATAGTATTCCTCCGGTTTCAGCGTTGTCGCTCCCGCACCGGCTCCGACGTAGATCGAAAGCTCTTCGAGCTTCTTGATCACGGTCTGAACCGGAATATTCAGTTCATTTGCAACATCCTGTACTCTGATTTTCGCCACTTAAATCTCTCCCATCGTTTGGTTGATCGTTTCTGTCAGTTTACGCGCAAGTCCCTCACTGGTGATGGCCACGACCGATCTTTCGGACTGTCCCATCGCTTCCCCGATCTCACGTTTCGTGTAGGGTGAATCGATGATCGCGACATGGTAAAACGTACATTTGTCGTGGAATTTCTTGCGTGTATTGCCGGACGCGTCCGACGATAGTATTACGAGCTGTGCCGATCCGTCCCGAATCGCGGCTTCCGCTTTTTCTTCGCCGCTCTTCGCGCTTTGGCTGATCCGGCACATGCCGAGAAGCATAAGAGACGGATCACGACGTTGATTCATTCTCTCCGCCCCTCTCCGAGCCTTCGCGCAGCATCTGCCTGAGCGTTTCATAGACCTCCGCGCTGATCGAAACCTCCAGCGACCGCTCCAAGGCTTTGGTCTTGATCGCTTTCTGAAGGCAGGCTTCGTTATCGCAGAGATACGCGCCGCGTCCGGCCATGCGTCCGGTACGGTCAACGCTGACCGCTCCGTCTTTATCCCGCACGATGCGGATCAGCTCACGCTTGTCCTTGCTCTCCATACATCCCATGCACTTACGCATCGGTGTTTTTCTGGTTTTCATCGGCACTCTTATTCTTCGTCCTCATCCTCTTCGAACTCAAACTCGAACTCGAAATCGAAATCGTCCTCATCCTCGTCCGCCTGCTGAGCCTGAGTCTCGCTCTTGATATCGATCTTGTACCCGGTCAGGCGGGCCGCAAGACGCGCGTTCTGGCCTTCCTTACCGATGGCAAGAGACAGCTGATGATCCGGAACGATGACCGTCGCGGTCATACCTTCCTTATCGACATCCACACGGTTGACCTCAGCCGGAGAAAGCGCTGCCGAGATGAACTTGGCCGGCTCTTCGTTCCAGACCACGATGTCGATCTTCTCGCCGCTCAGCTCGCGCACGATCGTGTTGACACGGTTTCCGTTCGGTCCGACGCACGCGCCAAGCGGATCGACCATGGGGTCACGGCTGTAAACGGCTACCTTGCTGCGGGAGCCGGCTTCACGCGCGATCGACTTAATGACGACAACGCCGTCATGGATCTCCGGAACTTCCTGCTCAAACAGGCGCTTGATGAATTCCGGATGGGTGCGGGAAACATAGACCATGGTTCCGCGCGGATTGTCACGGACTTCCAGCACATACACCTTCAGGCGCTTGTTGACCGGATAGTCCTCAAAGGCGATCTGCTCCTTCGGAGACAGCACGGCTTCGATCTTGTCATCCAGATTCAGGTAGACATTGCCGCGGTCCTTGCGCTGGATCAGTCCGGAGACCATCTCGCGCTCTTTCGCCTTGTACTCATTGTAAACAATGCCTCTCTCCGCCTCGTGGATCTTCTGAACGACGATCTGCTTGGCGTTCTGAGCGGCAATACGTCCGAAGTTTTTCGGAGTGACCTCGACCGGGCAGACATCGCCGAGCTGATAGCCGGAGTCGATCTTGACTGCGTCGATGAGGTCGATCTCGGTCGCGGGATCCGTAACGGTCGCGACGACCGTCTTCTGCGCGATGACGCGGATATCACCGGTCGTGCGGTCCATCGTAACGGTAACATTGTCCGATGTGCCGAAGTTCTTCTTGCAGGCGGTAAGCAGTGATGTTTCGATCGCCTGGAAGATGACTTCCTTGTCAATTCCCCTCTGCTGCTGCACTTGTTCGAGTGCCTGAATCAATTCATTCATTTTTTGATATATCCTCCTGTACTTTCCTTAAAACACAACAGCCAGGCGAATGCCGGACAGTTCTTTTCGGTTGAGTGTCAGTTCCTTGCCGTCTTCGCTCTCAAGCGTCATCGTCTGCGTCTTCTCATCGTACGCTTTCAGCGTAGCCTGAAAGGCTTTTCCAAGCTCCTCGACCGGCTGGAAGGTCTTCACGTCGACCAGCTTTCCGAGGTTCTTCTTGAAATCCTTGTCTTTCTTAAGCGGGCGGTCCAGGCCGGGAGAGCTCACCTCGAGAATGTAGGCCGTCTCGATCGGATCATCTTCCTCGAGCTTCTCTTCCAGCGCGTGGGAGAAGGCAACGCAGTCATTGATGGAAAAACCGCCTTCCTTGTCCATAAAGACCTTCAGATACCAGTTCGGGCCTTCCTTTTCGTACTCGATGTCGTAGATCTCATAGGACATCGCTTCCGCGATCGGCGCAGCGATCGCTTCGACCTTCTCGATCAGTTCCTGTTTTTTCAAGCTTTCCTCTTTCCGGAGCGTTCCGCTCCCTTTTGATCATGAGTCCTTCACAAAAGGCTCGTGTGAGCCTGCTTTGAAAGGAGCCGTATCAATACAGAAGAGTGAGCCGTCAAGCTCACTCTTCTAAGTTACCATATTCTTGTGTATTATATCACTCCAAATGGGGCGATGCAAGTATTTTTCCGCATTTCTAAAGGTCAGAACAGCGACATCTGGTCGGTTTCAGGCATGTCTCCGAAAACGCCGAGCTGCTTCATCGTGTCCGCGATCGTGCGGCTGACCTTGGTGCGCTCCACAAAGTCCGTGATCGTTAAGAATTCGCTCTGGTCTCTGGCTTCCACGATCGACTGCGCAGCCGTCTGGCCCATGCCGCTGATCGTGTCGAACGGAGGCAGCAGCTTGCCGTCGATGACCTGGAACTTGTGGCTGTCGGAGGTCTTCAGATCCATCGGCAGGAAGGTGCAGCCGCGGCTGTAGAACTCCACCACCAGCTCCAGCAGGGTGTGGATCTCTTTGTCCTTGGCCGTTGTCTCGTCCATGGACTTTGCCTCGAT
>ONYR01000298.1 GCA_900322165.1 uncultured Eubacteriales bacterium | reverse complement strand
GGATGTTTTCCGGGTTTTCTTTTGCAAAATCATGGAGAAGTCAGGCTTTCACCAATGGCAGTCCGGTAGTTACTCCTCAAAATATCCTTCGTGTCCGACCCATTCTTCTTTCGGCACGCCGTTGACAAACCAGCCGTCTTCGAAGCTGCCTGTGATGTAGAGCCGGCAGATGATTCCCTTCTCCGGAGCCATGCAGTCGATGAAGGTTTCGCCATCGCTGCGGAGGATCGCGAGGTCCGAGTTTGCAGGCAGCGTCCCCATATGACTCTCACTTGCCTCAAGGCTGTCGAATATCTCCACTTCGCAGTCCGCTGCGTTGTAGAATGGAATGGAATTGTAGGTCATCTCAAAAAGGCCGATCTGCTCCGGGATTCCGCCCTCCCCGATCCGAGCCAGCCCGTTTAGCTGAAGCTCCTGGAAAAGCGAAACAAAGCACTCGATCTCCAGATGATTCGGATCAAACGGTGTGTAATACTCGGTGTTGTAAGGCGAAGCCAGTTCGCCAAGCGTTGTCGCAAGGAGCGTTCCATCCGTCGTATAGGTGTCGGTGTGCGCGCTGTCTGTTCCGTAAATATACAGCTTTCCATCCTTCTGTCCCAGGAAATAACCAACATACCAGGTCCCGTCAGCGGGAACGCTCGGAACCGCAGCCCCCATACCCGCCAGGAAATAGCGGCCGATACTGACAAGGTAATCATACGGGGCGGCGCCAGCCTGTTCTTTCAAAAAGCCCTCGCAGGCCGAGAACGGTACGAACACCGACTTCTCGTGATGCGCATCCTGAAAGCCGTATACAAACTTAAACTTAATTCCTGCAGGCGTCACAGTCCAAGCAAACGAGCCATCATCACGGCACGAGAGGATCGCGTCCATGATGCGGTCCGCGAGCTCGCCCGCGTCTTCTGTGGGTCTCTTATTCACTTCCTCCACCTCGATGAGCTCCCTCAGCACCGGGCGCAGGCTTTCCACGTCCGTGAAGAAATCATTCAGTGAAAGCCGATCACCACTCTGCGCGTCGATGGTCACACCGTGAAGCTCATAATAATCCGGCTCGCACTCACGATTGTAGCGGTAGATCCGCTCGATCGCGCTAAAGATCTGCGTGTCCGAACGCTCGACGCAAAGACTCACCCAGGACGTCAGAAACAGGTAATCCTTCTTACTCGAAGCCATGTAAGCCTCGCGGCGCACCAAGCTCTCGTCCAGCTCCTGCTTTGCGCGCTCCTCCGAGGCCCTATTCCAACGATCGAGATAGGCAGCCGTTCCCTGTGGGATCTCGCTCCCCTCGCGCACCTTGGCAAGACAATACTCAACATCCGCCCCGCCCTCGTAGGTGCTGATCTCCTCTGCGGCCAGTTCTTCCTCGTCAATATCGATATAAACCGGCTGTGCGTCCTTAAGCGCGAGGCTTATCTCAATCGGCGCCACATCCTTCAAACTGCCCTGCGCCGTATAAACATCTTCCAGCAGCACATCCTTAGTCCAATCCCCGGACTTGGTATTACCCGAGCCGTCCGTCGAACCGCTGCCCGAGCTTTCGCTCGTGCCACCGCTCGTGCCACCGCCCGTGCCTCCGCTCGTGCCGCTTCCATCACCCGAATCTCCGTTGGTCACGGGGTCGCCGGGCTTCGGAAAATGAAAAAGCTTCGAACAGCCAACCAAAAGCACCAGAATCAAAACCAGCGCAAGCGCCAGATAAATATATTGTTTCATGAGGCCTCCTCAGCGTATAATGATGACATGTACGCAAGAACCCTTGCTTAGGAAAATTATAGCATATTATTTTACACACTTCCGCTGCCGGACTTTACCCTTTTGGGTACATTTTAGGTCCTTCGCGAAGGTAAACGGATCACTCACGAAGGTAACCACAGCACTTTCAAAGGTAAACTGCCATGATGAAAAAAATCTGGAACGACCCGATCTTCCGATACTCTCTGCTTGGCGCGGTGCTTTTCACGCTTGCCGCGCACGCCTACGCCTATTTCAACAACTTCTTTTCCCATGACGCGCTGAACGCAATCTATGCTTCCGCGGTCGAGGAAGGCTGGAAGCTGCAGCTCGGACGCTTTCTTTTCCCTCTGTACCGCACAATCCTGCGAGGCTCGCTCGCACTGCCGTGGGTCATCGGACTGTTCACGATCCTTTGGGGCACGTTGGCGGTCTACCTTCTCGCGAAGATCTTCGACCTGAAATCCTTCATCTCCATCCTCCTTACCGCGGGTGTCCTTCTCGTGAACCGAACGGTCATCTGCCTGACATCTACTTACATTTATGAGCTCGACATTGACATGCTCTCGGTGCTGCTGGCCGTTTTAAGCGTGTGGCTCTGGAAAAAGACGCGTTGGGGTTTTCTCACGGGCGCGCTCCCGATCGTTGGGGTTCTGGGAATCTATCAGTGCAACCTCAGCGTTGTGATCGTGCTTGTCATCTTTGTTTCGGTGCTGATGCTTTTGATGGAGCCGGATTCGTTCATGCCGGTGCTGAAGAAGGGACTGCTGTCACTGCTGATGATCGCGCTCGGGCTTGTGCTTTACTATCTGATCTTGCAAGCGATCCTCGCGCTCGCAGGCACGCAGCTTGTCGAGAACAATTACAACAGTATCACGAACGCCTTCGCGGCTAAGAGCAGCGGCCTGTTTTCCCTTCTGCGCCAGACTTACCGCAATTATTTTGACACGCTTTTTGCGCAGGAGACTTCCTATCCTCTTGTCCTTGTCAGCCTCTGCCGTTATGTGATTCTTGTCGCAACGGCGGTCATGCTTGTGCTGCAATGCCTGCGAACCAAACCCGCCCTGAAAAACCTGCTGCTTGCAGCTGTGCTTTTGGTGCTGATTCCGCTTGGAGCGAATGCGGCCCATCTTTTAAACGATGGACGTTCGCATGATCTGATGAAATATGCCATCTACGTGACTGCTCTGTTTCCGATCTTTCTCGCGGAGCGAATGCCCAAGCCGGAGGCTGAAGACTCTAAAAAGAGGACGGGGTTGGCAGTTCTGCGCCCGGCCGTTATGGTCACGGTTTTCATTTTGCTGTTTAACAATACCCTTACAGCGAACTCGATCTACCTTAAAAAGCATTTCGAACAGCAGGCCACCCTCTCGGTCATGACGCGCATCGTGTACGATCTGGAGCGCACGGAGGGCTACGTTCCGGGTGAGACGCCGATCTGCTTTATCGGTGTGCCGAACCTTACCGAGGCTATGCCTGGCTTCGAGCGCTACTACTCGTTTACCGGCTCCTGGGCCCGGACATCGCTTGACGCGGACACTGTTCTGCCTTACTACCACACGTACGCTGCGTATTTCAATTACTTCCTCAACGAGCCCGCCCGCTTCTGCACACCTGAGGAGTACCAAGCCCTCAAATCCAATGAGAGCGTCCTCTCCTCGCCAATCTACCCCGACTCCGGAGCCTTTTTCTGGGTAGATGGAGTGTTGGTGATCCATTTGTCGTGAGGGTATGGGGTTTGCTGGATTTTTTGGATGTTGGTGCGGGCAGATTTTACCAAGAAATTAGTTAAATACCTGGAAATCTAGGTAACGATATCAGCCGCTTAGGACGATTACAAAGAATAATGTCGAAGTTTGTAAAATCTAGGTAATCCCTGTGGACATTCAAAAGACTGAATTGGCAGATTACAAAGATTATTATTGATTATTCCGGGCCAAACTGAGCCACCTGTCCGGAGTTTGAGAGCCACCATTCCGGAGCCTCAGAGCCACCCGCCAGCAGCTTAT
>ONYR01000345.1 GCA_900322165.1 uncultured Eubacteriales bacterium | reverse complement strand
TATCCTTGATCCTGCGCTCCTGCGTCCGGGCCGTTTCGACCGTCAGGTCGTTGTCGGCCGTCCGGATGTGAAGGGCCGCGAGGAGGTTCTGAAGATCCACTCCCGCAAAAAGCCTCTGGGCGAAGACGTTGATCTGAAAGTGATCGCAAAGGCAACGGCCGGTTTCTCTCCGGCAGACCTTGAAAACCTGATGAACGAAGCCGCGATCTTTGCGGCCCGCGCGAACCGTCGCTACATCAACATGGACGACATTCAGCGTGCGTTTATCAAGGTCGGGGTCGGTACCGAGAAAAAGAGCCGGACGATCTCCGAGCGCGAAAAGAATATCACCGCCGTGCATGAGAGCGGTCACGCGATCCTGCACCATGTGCTTCCGGGACTTGATGAGGTCCACAGCATCTCGATCATTCCGACCGGCATGGCCGGCGGATACACGATGCCGCTGCCGGAGGAGGATACCCTCTACATGACGAAGAGCCAGATGCTTAACGAGATCGTGGCGCTTCTGGGCGGCCGTGTCGCGGAAGAGCTGGAGATCGGCGATGTCACGACCGGCGCTTCGAACGATATCGAGCGTGCGACCGAGATGGCCCGCAGCATGGTCACCAAGTACGGTATGAGCGACCGTGTCGGTCTTGTCAAGCTTGGTGAGCGCAACGAAGAGGTGTTCCTCGGACGCGATATCGGACATTCCCGCAACTACGGCGAGGAGGTCGCGACAACGGTCGATGAAGAGATCCACCGCATCGTGGAAGAGGCTCATCAGCGGGCAACGGAGCTGCTGCGTGAATATCACGACGTGCTGATCCGCACCCGTGATCTGCTGCTGGAAAAGGAGAAGGTCACCGGCGCGGAGTTTGTGGCGCTGTTTAATGAGACGCCGAAGACGGACACGTTTTCGGAGCCGAAAAGCGTCATTGAATGGTAAAGCGATGGGACGCCTGGATTGAGATTTCGGCGTCCCGTTTTTCATACGTGGATAGGACGGAGAAAAATGGAAAAAGTCATTCTGGCCTATGTCAGCCAGTATCAGGAGAAATACTATTGGAATGAGGATGCCGGCGTGCTGCCCGACGCGGTCAAAAAAGAGATCCTGATGAACATGATCTTCATTACCGAGGAAGCCGGCGGTGTCTGCGAGCTCGGGATCAATGAAGAGGGCGATGTTTACATCGACAGCTACTGCGAAGAGGGAGACCTCGGCTACGACCAGGTGTCCGGCCGTCTGCTTGTCTCGGAGATGGAGCGCACGAAGAGCGAGCTGTTAAGCCAGCTTCAGACCTGGTACAGGACGACGCATCCCGAAGCGGAGGAATAAAGCATGAATATTCTGGTTTTTGACATCGGCAACACCCAGATCAAGATGGGCTATTACGAAGGCGATGTGCTTGCGAAAAGCTGGCGCATGACGACCGGCTCGAGCCGGACGACGGATGAGTACGGGATCAACATGAGACAGCTGCTGAACCTCGAAAACATCGCGATCGACAAGATCGATGCGGTCGCGATCTCCTCGGTCGTTCCGAACCTGATGCATTCCTTTACGGGCGCGGTCAAGCGCTATCTTGGCATGGAACCGCTCGTGATCGGTCCCGGGGTCAAGACGGGAGTCAACGTCCGCACACCGAACCCGAATGAGGTCGGT
Organism: uncultured Eubacteriales bacterium; assembly: GCA_900322165.1. Taxonomy (GTDB): domain Bacteria; phylum Bacillota; class Clostridia; order Lachnospirales; family Bianqueaceae; genus RUG760. Next base: position 3,747 of record ONYR01000345.1, on the reverse strand, counting down.
GCGGACCTGATTACAGACGTTGCCGCGGCAACGGAGTATTACGGATATCCCTGCATTATCGTGGATTTCGGAACCGCAACCAAGTACGAAGTCGTCAACGAGAAGGGCGAATTCATTGCAGCGGTCTTTTCTCCCGGCATCGGTATTTCCGCCGAAGCGCTTGCGGAGAAGGCTGCACAGCTTCCGCACTTTGAGATCAGAAAGCCGAAAACCATCCTGACCAACACCACGATCGAGTGCATGCAGGCCGGCATCGTGTACGGCTACATCGGTCAGGTGCAGTATATCGTAAGCGAGATCAAGCGTGAGATGAACCTTCCGGACATGAAAGTCATTGCGACCGGCGGATTCGGACGGATCCTCGCTGAGAACGTCAACTGCTTTGACCACTACGATCCGACGCTGACGCTGAAGGGTGTCAAGCTGATCGCGGAGCGGTACTACAGCAAAAAGAAACGGAACGCAAAAGCATGAGAAGAGAGAACCTTTCCGAAGGCTTTTCGATCGGATCGGTGCAGATTCCCACAAGGGTCGTGGCTGCGCCGATGGCCGGGGTCACCGACTCAAGCTACCGCCGCATCCTGAGAGAGTTCGGTGCAGGCTGCACCTACACCGAGATGATCAGCGCCAAAGGGCTCTATTACAAGAACGAAAACACGCACTTTCTTCTGGAGCACGAAGAATCGGAGCGACCGATCTTTGTCCAGCTCTTCGGCTCGGATCCGGAGATCCTTGCCTCCCAGGCGAAGGTAGTGGAGCCGGATTTTGACGGGATCGACCTGAATATGGGCTGCCCCGCACCGAAGATCACCGGAAACGGAGAGGGAAGCACACTGATGACAAAGCCGGAGCTTGTCGGTGAGATCGTCAAAGCGGTCTCCCATGCGATCGAAAAACCGCTCACGGTCAAGATCCGCAAAGGGCGGTATCTTGAAGATGACAATGCGGTGGAGATCGCGAAGATCTGCGAGGAAAACGGAGCGGCAGCCGTCACGGTTCACGGTCGCACCGGCGCGCAGATGTACTCGGGAAAAGCGGACTGGGACGTGATACGGCGCGTGAAGGAAGCGGTGTCGATCCCCGTGATCGGCAACGGTGACGTGACGGACGCGGAGAGTGCGCTTCGCATGATCGAAGAGACCGGGTGCGACGCGGTGATGGTCGGTAGGGCGAGCCGCGGCAATCCGTGGGTATTTGCGGAGATCCGGGCGGCACTCGAAGGCCGCGAGCTTCCTCCCAAACCCTCAGAAGAAGACATAATCGAGCTGTGTTTAAGACACGCGAAAATGGTCTGCGAAGAGAAAACCGAATATGTCGGGATCCGTCAGATGCGCTCACATCTGATCTGGTACATGAAGGGCATGCCCGGCGCCTCGCGCAAGAAACTCGCCCTCGAGCAAGTGGAGAGTTTAGTCCAGCTCGAAAGCATTCTGCGTTCTTGACAGATGCGGAAATTCGCGATAAAATGAGCGTTGCTATGTAAACTAAAGGAGAATAACGACCATGGCTGACGAAAAGAAATATAAGATTACCAGCAGCGGCATGAAGGCCAAACAGGAACGCCTTCTGGAACTGAAAACCGTACTGCTCCCTGAAGTAGTGGAGCGTATCAAAGAAGCGAGAGCGCAGGGTGACCTTTCCGAAAACGCGGAATACAGCGCCGCCAAGGAGCTTCAGGGCAAGCTTCAGGGCGAGATCGATGAGATCGAAAACCTGCTTCGCTATGCAGAAATTGTCGATGAGAGCCAGATGGACCACGACAGTGTTTCTTTTGGCAGCAGTGTTAAGGTATACGATGAAGAGTTTGACGAAGAGATCGTCTATACGATCGTAGGCTCTTCCGAGGCAGATCCGATGAACAATCGCATCTCCAACGAGTCTCCGGTCGGCGCCGCTCTTATCGGAGCCAAGCCCGGCGACCGCGTCGAATTTGAGACGCCCGGAGGCATGATGACTCTGCTGGTGAAGGAAATCAATCTGTAACCAACGCGGCAGCCTCTTGGCTGCCGTTAATACTATAGTAAAAGGAACACCAATGGCAAACGAGAATCAGAACGCAAGACAGAATCAGGCTCAGGCGCAGGATCTGAATCAGGTGCTGCAGCTTCGCCGTGAGAAGTTTGAAGAGCTTCGCGCTCAGGGAAAAGATCCCTACACGATCACCAAATACGATGTAACGCACCACAGCGCCGAGATCACCGGCAATTTCGAGGAGCTCGAAGGCAAGACGGTCCGCATCGCAGGCCGCATGATGTCCAAGCGTGTCATGGGCAAGGCTTCCTTCATGCATCTGCAGGACAAGGACGGCCAGGTTCAGAGCTACGTCACGAGAGACGCACTCGGAGAAGACCTGTACAAGGACTTTAAGCGTTACTTTGAAGTCGGCGACATCGTCGGCGTTGAAGGTTATGTCTTCAAGACCCAGAAGGGCGAGATCTCGGTTCACGCAGAAAACATCGTACTGCTTTCCAAGAGCCTTCAGATCCTTCCGGAGAAATTCCACGGTCTGACCGACAAAGAGGCTCGCTACCGCCAGCGCTATGTTGACCTGATTATGAACCGCGACTCCATGGACACGTTCATCAAGCGTTCCATGATTCTGAAGGAACTGCGCACGTTCCTGAACGGCCGCGGCTTCCTCGAGGTCGACACCCCGGTTCTGACTCCGTTTGAGATCGGCGCGTCCGCACGTCCGTTCATTACGCACCTGAATTCCCTCGATATGGATATGGTGCTGCGCATCGAGACCGAACTGTACCTGAAGCGCCTCATCGTCGGCGGTATGGAGCGTGTTTACGAAGTCGGCCGTATCTTCCGCAACGAAGGCATGGACCTCAAGCACAATCCGGAATTCACGTCGATCGAGCTCTACCAGGCCTACACCGACTTCCACGGCATGATGGACCTTGTCGAGGATATGATGAAATACCTCGCGGAGAAGGTCTGCGGCAGCCTTGTGGTTCCGTTCATGGGTCACGAGATCGACCTTGGCAACTGGCAGCGCCTGACCATGAAGGAAGCCGTCAAGAAGTACAGCGGTGTCGATTTTGACGACTGGAAGACCGACGAAGACGCCATCGCAGCCGCAAAGGCACATGACGTTGCGCTTCCCGAAGTTCCGACTCGCGGCGCGATTCTCGCCGAGTTCTTCGACGCCTTCGTTGAAGACAAGCTGATCCAGCCCACGTTTATCTACGACTATCCGGTCGAGATCAGCCCGCTTGCCAAGCGCAAGCCGGAGGATCCCGAATTCACCGAGCGTTTCGAATACTTTATCAACTGCATCGAATTCGGTAACGCTTTCTCTGAACTGAACGACCCGATCGACCAGCGCGCCCGCTTCGAACGCCAGGTCGCGGAGCGCAAAGCCATCGAGCCAAACAGCAAGGCACGCGTCGACTACGACTTCATCAACGCCCTCGAATACGGTATGCCGCCCACCGGCGGTCTCGGATTCGGTGTTGACCGTCTCTGCATGCTGTTGACCAACAACGACTCCATCCGCGAGGTTCTGCTGTTCCCGACAATGAAACCGGACGACATGCCGGAAACTCCGGCCGCCCCGGCAGAGGCTCAGAATGCTGCTCCGATCGCGGCTCCCGCTGCAGTAGAAGCACCGGCACCGGCTGAGGCTGCTCCGGCTTCGGTACCGGCGGAAGTCATCGACTTCTCCAAGGTGGAGATCGAGCCGATGTTTACGGATTATGTAGACTTCGAAACCTTCTCCAAGTCTGATTTCCGTGCCGT
>ONYR01000302.1 GCA_900322165.1 uncultured Eubacteriales bacterium | reverse complement strand
TCCGCGCTTTCTCAGAAACGCCATAACATCGTAATTTGCCTCGACCTCGCGCTCGCACATTTCGAAAATATAGTTCTCATATTTGGAGCCCTCGCAGTTTCCGAGCATCTTGACCTCATCCGCATGATTGGCAAACAGCACCAGAAAGGTCCTCAGATCCTTTTCGGTGTTATGCCAGACCGAGCCGAACTGGCCCCGCTTCACCTGCGCGACCATCTCCTCCGAGCGAGCTTCCTGCATCTTGTCGATCTCCTTCAAAAACGGGTCGATCACCGCTTCAAAGAGCTCATCTTTCCCGCCGAAACGGCTATAGATCGTACCAGTCGTAACTCCCGCCTGCGCGCAGATCCGGCGCAGCGAAGCCTTCGGGTATCCTACCTCCAGAAACTCTTCTCTTGCTGCTTCCAAAACCTTGTCATCCATCTCTTTATGATCCTTTCTTTAACGTATATCGTACCATCGGTGCTTCCGGCATTGCCGTCCGTCATTTCCTTCCGTCATCGCCTTTCGGCAACAAAATAACGCCGCTGTTATAACGGCGTTATTTTATCCTTATTTGCTTAATCTGTCAATGTCAGCGACTTCCGGCAAGCGCTCACTTGTCCTCAAAGGGGAAGTGATAATCGAGTCCGAACTTGTCTCTCAGACCGATCAGCTCCTTCTGGATCGCCTCGCCGACCGGCACGCCTTTGTCCTTGCGGTCCTGCCATGCGAGCCATTCCTTCTCGCCGGCGGTGTAGATGCGGTCCTGACCCGGTGCTTTCTCGGACGCTCTCAAGCCGCGGCAGATATCACCGGCCGTCTTCTTGAAGGTATCAAGTCCCATGAAGAATTCCGGATTGATAACAAAGAAGAAATGTCCGAGACGGTACATCTTGTTCGATCCATCCGGGTTCTTGCCGCTCAGTTCTTTCATGAACGGACCGCCTGCGAGCGCGGCCGAAAGGATCTCAACGATCGTCGTAAAGCCGTAGCCCTTGTATCCGCCGGTCTCCTCACCGATGCCGCCGATCGGAAGCAGCGCGCAGTTGCCGGCACGCATCTGTTTCAGGATCTCACCGGAATCGGTCATCGTGCCGCCGTCCTTGGTAATGACAAGGCCTTCAGGGGTCGGTTTTCCGCTGCGCTCGTAGAACTCGATCTTACCGTTCTGAACGATCGAAGTCGCGCAGTCAAAGTTGAACGGGAATTCCTCATCCGTCGGCATCGTGAACGTCAGCGGGTTCGTACCCATCATCGGCTCGACGCCGAAGGTCGGAGCTACGGACGGACGTGCATTGGTTCCGGAAATACCGATCATGCCGGCCTTCTCCGCCATGGTCGTCCAATATCCGGCAATGCCGTAATGGGTGGAGTTAAAGATCGTACCGCCGGCCATGCCGTAGGTCTTAGCCTTTTCGATCAGCATTTCCATCATACGGTAGCTTGCTACCATGCCCATGCCGTTGTTCGCGTCCATGACGACCGTCGTGGGCGTTTCCTTGACGATGTCGATCTTTGTGACCGGCAGCAGCGTTCCGTTCTCGATACGGTTAAGGTAGATCGGCTTAAACCGGTTGCAGCCATGGCTCTCGATCCCGCGTCTGTCGGATTCCAGCAGGACATCGGCGCAGATCTTTGCATCTTCTTCCGGTACACCATAGCACTTAAACACGTCGATCATAAATGAATTCATCAGGTCCCAGGACACATACGGTCTGGTTTCTTTTCCGTTATCCATACTTTCCTCCTTAAACACGATAAGATTTGGGCTTCGATACAGTCCTTGTTATATTTTTATCTTACTCTCATTTGTACTGTTTTGCAACTCGATTTACCTACCCGAAGCAAAAGAAAAGGATGTCTTATCCCAAACCTTTGAACAAGACATCCATTCTGTTATTTCCATCTATATCGATCCGTTGCCGCGATCAGTTATCCGCCAGATTATAGCCATCTTTCATGCGGACCGTTGCCTCGCGCAGCACCTTGTTGAGGGTCTGGATCGTCTGCTCCTTCGCCATCTGAGCGAGCTTTTCATTCGCTTCGGAGAGCAGCTTCAGATCACCGCTTTCCGCGAACTTCTTGTCATATTCGCGGATCAGCGTGCGGCCCTTCGTTGCGACTGCGTTTTCATAGCGCTCGATCATCTGGACGCAGCTGGAGAAATGCGGATCAGCCAGCGCTGCGATCAGACGTGCGCCCCAGTAGAAGTTCTCCGTCGAGGTATCAAGGGTCACCTTGCTGAGATAGTCCGGCATCTTCGGCACGTTCGTGTAGACCGGCAGGGCTGCTGCGAAGGTCGTGGGTCCGAAAATGATCCACTCCACACCCTTGATCGCATCCGGCACGTTCGGACGAATCTGGCAGATCGAGGTCACGCCGGTACGGTTGATACCGATCGAGCGGTACATGCCACGCTTACCCGTGTCACGGTTGATGTACGGATCATAATCCGTGCCCTGGAAATGCAGAGACAGCAGATGCTTCACATCCTCCGCCGCAATCTTGCGCTCCGGCACAAGCGCCCACGGCAGGTCATCACTCTCCGGGGTGAAGTCCGCGTTCGGACCTTCCCACTTGTAGGTTCTCGGCGCGATATAGCGGCCCATGATCCAGGCACGAGGCGTATTGTAAACATGGTCCATGTCCGAATGCGATCCGAAGATGTCACGGGGATTGAACTTGCCGTTCTGGTTCAGATCCAGATCATTCTCCGCGATAAACTCGCGCAGGTCCTTGGAGCACAGGTGCGCTTTCTGCGCGCCGAACGCATCCTCCAGATCAAAGGAATCCATACCGAACTGGTTCGGCATCATAACAACGACATCGTCCGGAACCCGC
>ONYR01000304.1 GCA_900322165.1 uncultured Eubacteriales bacterium | reverse complement strand
GTGGCCTGTGAGCTGAATTCCGAGGTGCTGACTCTGAGCTATGATCCTCAGATGGGCCTCAAGCTCCTTGACCGTACTTCGACCCTGAGCCCGGATTTTTCCTCCTCAAGGAACTATCCGGCTGCGATCCGTATCACGAAAGACGGGCGTCATCTGTACGTTTCCAACCGCGGCGAGGATACGATCGCGCTGTTCGATGTGGATAATGAGAGCGGAAAGATCATGCACCGCAAGAGCTTTTCGACCCTCGGATGGTATCCGCGCGATTTCATTCTGAGCGAGGATGAGCGTTACCTGATCGCGGTAAATCAGCTTTCCGACAATATCGCGATCTATGCGCGAGATGAAAACGGGGAGCTGACCTTGACCGATGAGAAAACCATCGTCCAGAAGCCGATCGCGCTGATGGAGTTTTAAGTGAAGGACAGACGATAGATTCGTATTTTAACGTTTCAGCCGCTTGGCGGCGAGGTGAACCAATGCGCGTAATTGATGTTTTGAATTCAGGGAAACCGACCGTTTCGTTTGAGGTGTTCCCTCCGAAAACCGAGGATAAATTTGACACGGTGCGGGACGCCGCCTTTGAGATCGCAGAGATCGGCCCGGACTTTATGAGTATTACGTACGGAGCCGGCGGCGGGACGTCGCGCTATACGATGGATCTTGTGGAGCAGATCCAGAAAACCTATGACATTCCGGTGCTAAGCCACCTGACCTGCGTGTCGTCCACGCGGGATGAGGTCAAGGAAAAGATCGAGGAGATCAAGCGCCGCGGGATCAAAAATGTTTTGGCGCTGCGCGGCGACATTCCGGAGGACGGCGGGAAGCAGGAGTACCGCCACGCGATCGAGCTGATCCGGGACATTCATGAGATGGGAGATTTCTGCGTCGGCGCGGCCTGTTATCCGGAGACGCATGTCGAATCGCAGAACCGTCTGGAAGACCTGAAATACCTGAAGGAAAAGGTCGATGCGGGCGTTGATTTCCTGACAACCCAGCTGTTTTTTGATAACGAGCTTTTCTACCGTTTCCTGTACCGGATCCGCGAGATCGGGATCACAGTCCCGGTCTGTGCGGGCATCATGCCGATCACGAACGCGAGACAGGTGGAGCGCTCCGTGAAAATGTCCGGTGCGTTCGTGCCGCAGACGTTCAGCGAGATCTGCGACCGTTTCGGCTCCAATCCGAAAGCGATGCGACAGGCGGGCATTCTCTATGCGACTTACCAGATCATGGATCTTTTAGCCAACGGCGTGACCCACATCCATGTCTATACGATGAATAAACCCGCGGTCGCGAAGGCGATCGTCGCAGGCCTTTCGGATATTCTGAAAGTGTGAAGAAAGAATGAGCGAGAAAAAACAACATTTCCTGCAGCTGCTTTCCGAAAAACGACTGTTTTTTGACGGAGCGATGGGGACGACCCTGTTTGCGAAGGGACTCCGGATCGGTGACATTCCCGAAACCTGGAATGTGCTTCATCCTGAGGTGATCCGTGAGATCCATGAGTCGTATCTGGAAGCGGGCTGTCAGATTCTGAAAGCCAATACGTTCGGCGTAAGCCGCTACAAGGTCGAGGGCACGCCTTATACGGCCCCGCAGCTCATCAAGGCGGGCATTGCGCTCGCGCGTGAGGCAGCTGAGAACGTGCCGACCGATATCGGAAAAGCGCTTGTCGCGCTCGATATCGGACCGCTTGGCAAGCTGATGGAGCCTCTGGGCGATCTGTCGTTTGATGAGGCGGTGGAAGCATTCGCGGAGACCGTCCGCACCGGCGCGGAGCTGACGGACCTGATCTTGCTGGAGACCTTCAATGATCCGTATGAGATGAAGGCAGCGCTTCTTGCAGCAAAGGAAAACAGTGATCTGCCGGTCGTGTTAACGATGACCATTGACAGCCGCGGGCGCCTGCTTTCGGGCGGTGATCCGATCGTGGCAGTCGCAATGGCAGAGGGACTCGGGGTCGATCTTATCGGATTCAACTGTGGATTCGGTCCGGAGCAGATGAAGAAGTTCGTGCCGGATCTGGTGAAAGCCGCGAGTGTTCCGGTCGTTGTCAACCCGAACGCAGGCCTGCCGGAGGTGGTAAACGGCGTGACAACTTACGCCGTGCGCCCGGAAGCGTTCGCGAGGATGCAGCTGGATATCCTGAAAGAGGGCGTCACGATTCTCGGCGGATGCTGCGGCACCACGCCCGCGCACTTAAGGCGCATGATCGAGCTGTGCGAAAATGAACCGATCGTGCTTTCTGAAAAGAAAGAGCGGACGATCGTCTCGTCCTACGGGCAGTGGCGCGAGATCGGTGAGAAGCCGCTCATTATCGGAGAGCGGATCAACCCGACCGGTAAGAAAAAGCTGAAGGCGGCTCTTCGTGAAGGAGACTTCGGCTATCTTCAGTCCGAGGCGCTGAAACAGGAAAGCCAGGGCGCGGACATCCTCGATGTCAACGTCGGCCTTCCCGAGATCGATGAACCCGCGGTGATGGAGCGGGCCGTCAAGGAGATCCAGAAGGTAACTGACCTGCCGCTGCAGATCGATACCTCCGATCCGGTGGCGATGGAGCGGGCGCTTCGGCACTATAACGGAAAACCGATGATCAACTCCGTGAACGGCAAGGAAGAAGTCATGAACGCGGTGTTCCCGCTTGCCAAAAAGTACGGCGGAGTCGTTGTCGGACTGACGATCGACGAAAACGGGATCCCCGATACGGCCGAAGGACGCTTTGCGATCGCAAAGCGGATCGTCGAGCGGGCGGAGAGCTTCGGCATCGCAAAAAAGAATATCGTGATCGATACGCTGACGCTGACGATCGCGACCGGCCCGTCAGAGGCACAGATCACGCTTGACGCGCTGAAAATGGTGAAAGAGCGTCTTGGGGTCGGAACCGTTCTTGGCGTTTCGAACGTTTCGTTCGGACTGCCGAACCGGGAGCTGATCAACTCCGCTTTCTATACGATGGCGCTCGACCGCGGGCTGTCGGCGGGTATTGTGAACCCGGGCTCGCGATTGATGAAGCAGGCGTACGATGTCTATCTGGCCCTGCACGGCTTTGATGAAGGATGCCGAGGCTACATCGAAGGCTACAGCGATCCTGCACTGACCAAGGGCGGGGCGGAGGTCAAGAGCCCGAAAGCTTCTGCGGTAAGCGATGAAAAGGAAGCGACGAGTCCGCTGTTCCAGGCGATCCTCGACGGCCTCAGCGAGAAAGCGAAGGAGGAGACCGGGAAGGCGCTTCAGGCGCGCGATTCGCTTGAGATCATCAACGAAGACATGATCCCGGCGCTGGAACTTGTCGGCGCGCGGTTTGAGAAGGGTGAGTTCTTCCTGCCGCAGCTGATGATGAGTGCGAAGGCGGCTCAGGAAGCGTTCGGCGTGATCAAGGCGGCGCTTGGCGAAAAGCCGAAGGAGAGCAAGGGCACCGTTATCATGGCAACCGTGAAGGGCGATATCCACGACATCGGCAAGAACATTGTCAAGGTGCTGCTGGAGAACTTCGGGTTTGAGGTCATCGATCTTGGCAAGGATGTTCCGCCGGAGGTGATCGTTGAGGAGGCCAAGGCCCGGTCGGTGAAGCTTGTCGGGCTTTCCGCCCTGATGACAACGACGGTCGAGAACATGGCTGAGACGATCCGCTTGATGCGGAAGGAATATCCGGAGTGCCTGATCATGGTCGGCGGCGCGGCGCTGAGCGAAACCTATGCGAAGGAGATCGGCGCAGATTTCTATTCGAAAGATGCGATGGGTGCGGTGCACTATGCAGAGTCGGTATTCGGCTGATCCAGGCGCTTTTAAAAACCTCTTTCTACTTGAATTTTAAAGGAATTTCTGTTACAATGAGCGTTGACATGTCTGCATAAAAATACAACATGCATCGTGTCTTTATGAATTGATTTTGGAGGACAGTACCGTTGGAAACGTATAACCCGAAGGTTATTGAAAAGAAATGGCAAAAGATCTGGGACGACAACAAAGCGTTCCATGTTGAGATCGATCATGATAAACCGAAGTTCTACGGCCTGATTGAGTTCCCTTATCCGTCCGGACAGGGTCTGCATGTCGGACATCCGCGTTCCTACACGGCGATGGATATCATCTGCCGCAAAAAGCGCATGCAGGGATACAACGTCTTGTTCCCGATCGGCTGGGATGCCTTCGGCCTGCCGACGGAAAACTTCGCCATCAAGAACAATATTCATCCGGCGATCGTTACCGAGCGCAACGTTGCTCATTTCAAGAGCCAGATGAAGGCGATCGGCTGCTCCTTTGACTGGGACCGCGAGGTCAACACGACCGATCCGAATTACTATAAGTGGACACAGTGGATCTTCCTGAAGCTGTTCAAGGCGGGCCTTGCCTACAAGACCGAGATGTCGGTCAACTGGTGCCCGTCCTGTAAGGTCGGCCTTGCAAACGAAGAGGTCGTCGACGGCTGCTGCGAGCGCTGCGGAACGCAGGTCGAGCATCGCATGAAGTCGCAGTGGATGCTGAAGATCACCGAATACGCGCAGAAGC
>ONYR01000305.1 GCA_900322165.1 uncultured Eubacteriales bacterium | reverse complement strand
TACCAGATCGACCGCCTCATCCAGATTCATCAGAAAGCGCGTCATCTCGGGATTTGTGATCGTAATCGGTTTTCCCGCGCGGATCTGTTCGATAAACAGCGGAATGACCGATCCGCGGGAGCACATGACATTGCCGTACCTCGTAGCACAGATCACGGTATTCGAGCGTTCCGCCGCCACGCGCGCATTCGCCAGGACCACACGCTCCATCATCGCCTTGCTGATCCCCATCGCGTTGATCGGATAGGCCGCTTTGTCCGTGGAAAGGCACACGACCCGCTTCACCTTGGCATCCACTGCTGCATGAAGCACATTGTCGGTTCCTTCCACGTTCGTCTTAACCGCCTGCATGGGGAAGAATTCGCAGGAAGGGACCTGCTTCAAAGCCGCTGCGTGAAAGATGTAGTCGACCCCGGGCATCGCGTCGGCGACAGAGCGGGGATCCCGCACATCGCCAATATAAAACCGAACTTTTCCCGCGTATTCCGGGTAACCGGCCTGCAGTTCGTGGCGCAGATCATCCTGTTTTTTCTCATCGCGGGAGAAGATCCGGATCTCTGCGACATCCGAGGGCAGAAAATGCTTCAGCACCGCGTTTCCAAAGCTTCCCGTTCCGCCCGTGATCAATAAACAGGCACCGTTTAAAGCACTCATGATTCAACTCCCATTACTTGATGTATTCCGTATAGGGCTTGTCCAGATCGACGATATTCGCGTAATGATGCCCCACCCTCTTCTCCGGCGGAGGCGGCGTCATATAGTCGCCGTACAGCTGTGTCAGATAGGCGTCGCTGTTCTCAGGGATCCGGACATTCAGTCCCTCAAACAAGATCTCTTTTCCCTCTCCGAACCACGCTCTCGGCATGGTCTCCTTGTGGCCCCACGCGCCGCCGTAATTTGCGACCATCTCTCCCTTTCGGGCGCTGCGGATCCACCGATCCCGCTTGCTCGCTGCCACATGCGCATCCGGACAAAGCACTTTTGTCAGGTTCAGCAGGAATTTTGCGCTCCATTTTCTCTCTACCGTAAACTCCGCGGCGACCCGGCTTTTCAGCACTCTGTCCCGGCACCGGAAGAAGAAGCCTCCTCGGTCCGGGTAATGATCGAGCGGAAAAATATCGATATAAACACCGTGGTTGATCTTCCAGTTTCGGATACTTTTTTCGATATAGGTTGTTCTGGAATCCCGCAGTTTCGCGAAGCAGAGCATGTATTCGGGGTCGGAATCCATGTTCTGAAGGAAATAATAAGAAGGAAACTGATCCGAGAGTCCCATCAGCTTATCATAGTCTTCCCTCGGGAGTCCGACGTCAATGTCGTCGTCCCAGGGGATAAAGCCTCCGTGCCTGACGGCCCCCAGACAGGATCCGCCCAGCAGGAAGTACCGCAGTCCGTTTTCGCTGCAGACCTTTATCAGGACTTTCAGCATTTCCCTCTCTATCTGATGTAATCGTTCGAGCTGTTTGTCCAATTTACAAGTCCTCTGCCTACTGTACACGCTTCGGGTATCGAAGCCTTGCCGTCCCCGTCACGCCGGATCGGAAACGTCTTCCCCCTCCAGTTTTCGGATCACCCTGGCCGGGACACCGCCCACCAGCGTATCAGACGGCACGTCCTCCCGGACACAGGCGCAGGCAGCCACAACACTGGATTCACCGATCGTCGTGGTTCCAAGGATCGTCGCGCGGCTTCCGATCCAGCTGCCGCTTCCGACCCGGATCGTGTATGTCTCTCCCTCCCCGGCACGGCGCTGCGCAGAACCGATCTTATGACCGCCCGTCAGGAAAGAGACCTGCGGCGCGATATCGCATCGATCGCCTATGACGACCAAACCGTTTCCTTCGACCGTGAATTCCCGGTTGATCCAGCAATCGTTTCCGATATGTACCGTCCCCGCGATGTAGATGGGACTTATGATCGTCGTTCCTGTTCCGATCTGATGTCCAAGGGACCTAAGCAGTGCGCATTTGACCTTGTTGGAAAAGCGCCTTCGGCTGATAAACACACGGTTGATCAGAAAAAAGCAGATCCTTTTATAAGCAGCCTTTGGCAGCTTGCTGATTGTATGATTCATCTGTCCAGTCCCTTTTCAACAATAAAGGCTCGTTTACGATGATACTTTCTGAAAATACTCTAAGTGGGCTTCCACCATTTTTTCCATGGTATAGTTGCGGATCTTCTCACGCGAGAGCGCGCCCATCCGGGCAGGGTCACCGTCAAGCACCTTCAGGATCCCTTCCGCGAGCGCTTCCGGATCCTCCGCCGGGACGATCTGACCGTTCACCCCTTCTTCGACAAGCTCCAGAGCCGCGATGCAGCGGTCGGTCGAAACGATCGGAAGGCCATAGCTCATCGCTTCGTTGATGACCAGTCCCCAGATATCCTTCCGCGTCGGCATGACAAAAACATCCGCGGCACGGTAGTAATCCGCCAGCTCGTCTTTCACCTTGAACCCTACAAAATGGACATGTGTCAGATCCAGATCCCGCTTCAGCGCAAGATATTCTTCGGTCGGCTCAGCGCCGACAACGACGACCGCGACATCCTTCGGGAGCCGCTTGGCCGCTTTCATCAGGATATCGACCCCTTTTCTGGGGATCAGCTGGCCCACGGTAAGCAGCATCCGGCTCTCTTCGATCCCAAGACGTCCCCTGACCGTATCCTTCTCTTCTCTGCTCAGCAAACAAGCCTGATCGAGATCCTTTTTCCACTGGGAGGTGAAGGGGTACAGGAAGATCCTTTCCTTCTTTGCTCCATAATGAACGAAATACTCACTCGTCGCTTTTCCGCTGCTGAGCCACGCTGAGGCGGAGCCGATAAAATGCTTTTTGCCCCAGTATTTAAGCTTGGACTCCTCCGAGATCATTCCGCCGTCCGCCTCGATCGCGAAGGGGATCCGATGAAGCTTCATATATTCGATGGCTGCCATCAGCGTCCCGCTCGAATATCCGCCCAGAATGACATGGTCAAAACCGCTCTTCAAAAGCGGAATGATATCTTTGAAGATCATGACCTTGCGGATCCGGACAAGATCCTTCAGAAACACCGCCCGGAAGCCGGAATAGTTTTCATTAAACCAGTCACGCGACCGGTGCTTCTGCCATTCGATCCTTTCCGTGAACGCCACTGTCAGATCGACAGACTGTCCGAGCAGATTAAAGAAATCCACCCGATACGGAGACGGATAGCTTGTGACGAATAAAACTTTCACGTGGTCCCTCTCTTTCCGACTTCCTCGCTTTCACCCCTGGCAGCCAGGATCATGAAAATGAACATAAACCCAACACTCGGAAAAACGCCGCTGAACATCACGGCTTCAAAGCAGGACTGAATGCAGATGCTCAGGATACAGGCGATCGCCGCCCGGCTGGCCGGATCTTCGGCGTTGTTGTTCAGATGGATCAGGTTCCGGATAAATCCATGATACGTCGCGATCAGGCCGACTAATCCGACGGAGCATAAAATCATCAAAGGCGCGTTATGCGCGTTCGTAAACAGGGTCCCTCCCAGATCGCCAAGCAGCCACTTGGGAAACGTGTTTATATGTTCAAGATAGCTTAGATAAGTAAGCTCACGGCCGGAAAACAAATACTTTCCGAAGATCTTAACATTATTCAATCCAGCACTGTAGAGCCCCAGGTACACCGGCACAAACAGGAGCGGCAAAGCCACCGCCGCGTACACGATGAAGTTTGGGATCTTCCTTTTGGAGAAGAAGAAGGTATAGATCAAAACCAAAGCACAGGCCAGCAGGGCGCTTCTCGCTCTTGTCAGCCATGCCAGATAAAACAAGCCCGCAACGATCACCAAAAGCAGCCATTTATGCTTCCACCGTTTATAACCGATCATCAGGATCTCGATCACCGCCGTGATCATCATGCCGGTCAGGTTCGGATTCGTCATGCCCAGCGCAAGGGATCGGGATCTTCTTCCATCCTCAAAGACATAAGCAGCCGGGGAAAAATAAGCCACCGCCAGAAAGAACGCAGCCAGAATACCGAATATATCGACCATGCGTGTGACATCGCACTTAAACTCATGCTGGATCTTCGTTGTCAGAATGAGGTGAATGGCAAGAAAGTTCAGATACGCGTATCCGGCTTCCCAAAGGCTGTGCTGCGTGGCAACAAGCCCGACCGCCATCAGGATCAAGAGCGCCGCGTGCCGAATGATCTCAGACGCGGAATAACGGGCCTTTATCGCGTTATACAGACTCGCCCCATACATCACGGCCGCGCCTCCCAGCACGAATACATGACGCAGGGACGTGCTTCGAAACGGGGTCGTCGCAAAATATCCGATCATAAATACCAGGGCCAGAAAAAAGAAGAGGTCATAGACCCCCATGCCTTTTCTCAGTCCGGTATCCAGATTCAACCCGGTTCTCTTCATTGACATCTCCAATAATACTTTTTTCACAAACAGGGAACGTCCCTGCTCGTATCATACCTTAAATAAACTGTTGGATCGCTTCACAGATCGCCTGCGCATTCGGGTCGACCGCAAGGCCGTTATACAGCTTGGCGATCTCTTCACAGGCCGTTCCTCGGTAAACGATCACAGGCGTCCCGCAGAGCGACGCTTCATAGCTCGTTAATCCGAACGTTTCTTCCCTGCTTGGATTAACAAAAACATCCGCGGCTGTGTAGATCTCTGCCAACTCGGCCGCGTTGTGAGTCCTGGGAAGCCCTAGAATGCCGGGGGCCAGCTCCCGGATCTGCTTGGGATCCATGCCGACAAGGACCACCCGGAACCGGTCATCGAGCAGCTTTGCCAATGCCACGAAATCATCCAGCCCCTTGTATCTGTCCCATCCGTTGGAAACACCTAAAACGATCTTTTTGCCCGCCAATCCGTATCGCTCTCTAAAATCGCCGGGGGTCGGTTTAAAGATGTTCGTATCCACTTTATTGTATTGAACTTCAACAGGATACTCTTTCAGAAAGCTTTCCTTTACCAGATTTTCCAGCCAATGGGAAGGCGTAAGGATCGTAAGATGATCGACACCGGTAAAGGCTTTTTTCTTCTTTTCATAGTTTTCCCGGCTGCGATCCATCCAAAGACTCGCCGGATACCTGCCTTTTTGAGGGCAGTCATGGCACCCGGTCTTCCATCTGTCACAGCCGGCTGTCTGAAAATGCGTGCAATGCCCGGTAAATGCCCAGCAATCATGCAGCGTCCATTTCACTTCCATGTTGGGGCGTT
>ONYR01000309.1 GCA_900322165.1 uncultured Eubacteriales bacterium | reverse complement strand
CGCGTGTCTCGGAAAGAATGCGGAGCCCTGCCCAAGGCGTGAGGGCTGCCGCACGATCGGCATGTGGGAAGGCTATCAGAAACTGACTAACGAATACTTCGACGGGATCACACTCGCGGATCTGTGTCAATGAAAAAGGCAGCCCGGCAGGGCTGTTTTTTTATGTGTGCATGAGTGATTTTGGCGTTCACGAGTGGTGAAAACCGGTTTAGCGATGGGTAAAAACAGTATGCGGACAGGGGCGAAGATTGTCAACAACGCGATGTTTTGATATAATGCAGCAAGTGACTTGAGAGGCCGGCTGCGCCCGGCACATAGCAGAAAGGAATTATTATGGAAGAAGTGAAAGTCAGAGACCGCTCGGAGATCGAGGAGCAGTATAAATGGAATTTGAAGCCGCTGTTTGAGAGCGACGAGGCTTGGGAAGCGGCGCTGCCGAGCGTCGATCCCGAGGTGGAGCGTCTGATGGGTTATGCGGGCCGTCTTGGCGAGTCGCCGGCGGTGCTGCGCGAGTTTTTGGATGGTTACGGTCTGCTGCAGCGCAAGATCGAGAATATTTACCAGTACGCAATGCTGCGCCGCTCCGAGGATACCCGCGGGGAAGCGGCGCAGATCATGAACGCGAAGGCGATGAGCAAGATCGTCCGCGTCATGTCCGGTTTCAGCTTCATCGATCCGGAACTGCTGTCGCTTTCCGAAGAGCAGTTCGCGGCCTACATTGCTTCTGAGGAGCTCGCGCCTTACAAGCATCAGCTCGAGGACCTGCTGCGCGCAAAGCCGCACACCCTGAGCAAGGCTGAGGAGAAGCTTCTCTCCGGCATGGGCGAGATCGCGGGCGCGCCCGGCGAGATCGCGGACAACCTGATGGATGCGGACATGGTCTTCGATCCGATCACGACCAAGGACGGCGAGACGATCGACGTCACCGGCGCAAACTACATCCTCCTGCAGTCCAACAAGGACCGCGACATCCGCGAAAAGGCGTTCAAGAGCTTCTACAAAGGCTACAAGCAGCACATCAACACCTTCACCGCAACCTATTCAAGCAACGTCAAGGCCGATGCTTTCCAGGCGGAGACTCGTCATTATCCGAGTGCCCGCGCGATGAGCATGGCGCATTCCAACATTCCGGAGAGCGTGTACGATGGCCTCATCGACACGGTCCACAAGCACATGGACTCCATGTACCGCTACGTTGCGCTGCGCAAGAAGATCCTCGGCGTGGACGAGCTGCATTACTACGATGTCTACGCGCCGCTGATGGGTGATCTGACCCTTCGCTACAGCTGGGACGAGGCGAAGGAGATGGTTAAGGAAGCGGTCAAGCCTCTTGGCGAAGAGTACGGAAAGAACGTGCAGCGCGCGTTTGATGAGCGCTGGGTCGACGTGTTCCCGAACACCGGCAAATCCGGCGGCGCTTACTCAGCCGGCACCTACGACAGCAATCCGTACATCATGATGAATTATACCGGCACGATCGATTCGGTTTCCACGATCGCGCACGAGATGGGTCATTCTCAGCACACCCTGCTTTCGAACACTCATCAGCCGTCTCACTACGCGAACTACACGCTGTTCGTCGCGGAGATCGCCTCGACCGTCAACGAGAACCTGCTGATCGAGCAGCTCCTTGCCGGCGACATCGATGACAAGACCCGCCTCTACCTCCTGAACCAGTACCTCGAAGGCTTCAAGGGCACCGTCTACCGCCAGACCCTATTCGCCGAGTTTGAAAAGCTCGCGCACGAAGAGGTCGAAAAGGGCGGCGCGCTGAGCGCGGAATGGCTCTGCAAGACCTATGAAAACCTTGTCAAGCTCTACTTCGGACCGGACATGGTCATGGACGAAGAGGTCCGCTACGAGTGGGCGCGCATCCCGCACTTCTACCGCAGCTTCTACGTTTACGTCTACGCGACCGGCTACTCCTCCGCTGTCGCGCTTTCCGAGAAGATCCTGAAGGAAGGCGAGCCCGCGGTCAAGAAGTACCTCGAATTCCTTTCCATGGGCGGCAGCGCGTACCCGCTCGACGAGCTGAAGCACGGCGGAGTGGACCTCACCACGCCGGAACCGATCGGCCGCGCCCTCAACAAGTTCGCCGCGATCGTCGCCGACGCGGAAGCCACCTACCAGCGCATCCTCGACGCGGAGAAATAAGCATAACAACTGAAACAGCCACCGCTGCTTTCTCCTTGCTCCTCATGCTGCGCCGAGAGAAATCTACACGATAATCAAAACACCCGATACCGCTCCCTCCTTGCTCCTCATGCTTCGTCGGGAGCGGTATCGGGTGTTTTATTATGTCGATTT
>ONYR01000311.1 GCA_900322165.1 uncultured Eubacteriales bacterium | reverse complement strand
GAGAGCGCCTGCCAGGTATCGCGGTCCAGCATCCAGCAGAGCTCTTCAAAGCTCGGAACAAAAAAGTCGACAAAGGGCAAGGCCTTCGCCAAAATGGCCTCCCAGTCCGCCGCGCCGGCTTCACTCTTCGGGTCGACCGCCGCCAGATCCAGGCTTGTGGCCATATTCATGTCCTTCGCCTTTTTCAGCATCGCCCGCAGGTTTTCTCCCCCATCCGCGTACATTTCCCGCATCAGCGGCGGATAACCGAAGTGAAACAGTGCCGCATTCTCCAGCTCTTCCCACGGAATGTCGGAAGGCTTAAAGCTGTTGTTCGCGCCGGGATCGTGGAGAAAGATCCGGTCGATCCCCGGGATCGCGAGCACGACCGAATACGAACTGGCAGAGGCCGGATCAACGATCAATCCTCCCGCTCCGTATCCGGAAAGTATTTCGCGGATCATGCTGCCAAACGCGTCGTCCCCGACCTTGCCGAGAAGCCGCACCTCGTTTCCGAGAAGCTTCATCGCCAGACCGGTATTGGCGACGCTGCCGCCCGTATGCACACTGACCCCGTTCATCTTGATCAGTTTTCCGGGCTCCAACAAATCCTGAACTCTCTCATATCGTCTGTTTCCGTCGAAAACCGGTGTAATATCCAGACAAATATGCCCAGCGCAAACTACACTTTTTTGCATTTTCCCTCCTTATGACAAACAGGGTTGTCCTAAACGGCAACCCTGTTTGCAATGAAGCTTATTTGACTCAGATGCCCATGATGAGCTTGTTTACGTACAGCTCCAGCTGCTCGTATTTGCGCTCTCTGATCAGCTTTTCGGTGTAAGCGTAGTCATACTGCTCCACCTTTTTCTCCATCGCCTTAAAGATCTCAAGCGAAGTAACCAGATGTTCGTAACTGTCCTCATCCGAAGTCGTACGCATCGCTTTTACATCAAGTCCAACGTAGTTGCCGGTCTCATAGTACTTGTTTTCTACCAGCATTTTAACTTGATTGAAGGCCTGACGCAAGTTTTCAACACCAAAGGATTTATCCTGATCAAAGCGGATTCCGTTCTGATCATTCAAATGGCAGGTGAAAAGCTTGTTAAACGCCAGCGCAAAGCCCATTTCATTGGCGGGATCAAGTCCTGCGAGCGTCGCGTGAGCGGATTCCATATTGGCACCAACGCGTTTCGGGTCGATCGTTGCCGCTGAAACGGCCATCACATGCCCGATTGTTCCGCAGAAGGAACGGTCGACCGGCTCATTCGGCTTCGGCTCGATGCAAACGCGAATCTTATCATCATAACGCAGCATATCGTTAATGGCTTCTACCAGCTGTTTTGTCGCGGTGACAGCACTCTTGGACTCTGTGCAGAAAGTACCTTCGCGAGCCAGCCAGAGTACGATAAGGTCGCATCCGAGTTCATTGGCGATATCGATGGAACGGTAGGCGCGCCACATCGCGTATTCACGGTCTTCCTTGCTTGTGCTGGTAAATCCGCCGTCTTTGGTGTGCGGATCCATCCACAGACGCGGCGCGACAAACTCTGCCTTCAGGCCGTATTTATCAAGAAGCGCTTTGACCTCGCGGGCTTTTTCCTTGATCTCTTCTTCTGTGTACTGATTAATGTTCGGTACAGCGTCGTCATCATGGAACTGAACCGCTTCAAACCCGAGCTCTTTGAACTTGGCAAATTTGCTCTCCAAATCAATTGCCTGCCTGGTTTCAGGTCCGTAGGAATCCGCTCCGGTGTGAACATTCCAAGGGCCGACGGAAAACTTGAATTTTGACATGTTGCGTCTCCTTTTCTATAAAAGTGTGGGATTGCTTTCTGTCATTATGATAGCATGGTATCTTTTTGTTTCCTCGGCTGAGTTTGTGTAAAAAAACATGACAATTTTGCTGTTTAGGGGTATACTGATACCGAAAGTGAAAGGAGAACGCCTATGAGTCGTGAATATGAACTGATTCCCCACGGAGTCGGACGATACCGCCTTTTCCTTGTCGATCTGCTTTATCGTACCCCTCACATCCACCGGGACTTTGAGATCAGTCTGGTTTTATCAGGAGAAATCTATGTGAACTTCGTTTCGGAAACGCTGCGTCTTTCCAAAGATGACCTTTTTCTTGCCAACCCCTTTGATATTCATGAATTACAGGCGGATAAGCCGGTTTGCATACTTTCTCTTCAAGTTTCTCCGTCTTTTTTTGAAGCCGCTTTCCCGGAAATCGATCAGGAAGTATTTACTGAACACTTTATCAATAAGGAACACTCCGAACCGGTCCGCCGGCGTTTATGTTCTCTCGCACGGAAATATCTGCGAAAGGAACCCTTCTACGAATTGGACTGCGCTTCGGATATCATGTCTCTGTCTCACATGCTGCTTAAGACGGTTCCCTACCGAAAATATACGGAAAAGGAGCTTCTCCTTACCCGCCAGAAAAGTGACCGGCTTCGGAATATCCTCGACTATGTTGATAAGAACTATCATCAAAAAATCCTGCTTTCCGATCTCGCAGAGCAGGAGCATCTGAGTCTTTACTATCTTTCACATCTTTTCAGTGACAGTATGGGAATGTCCTTTCAGGAATATTTGTCCCATGTTCGCTGTGAGCAAGCCCGCAGGCTGTTTCTTTCCTCAGACTGTTCACTCCTCGACGTTTCGCTTCGCTGCGGCTTTTCAGACCCCAAATACTTTAATCGGGATTTTACCCGGCAATATGGCTGTTCCCCAAAGGAGTACCGCAAAAAAAGCCGTATATCCATCCCTTATCCAAAACAGACGCTTTCGCTTACAACGCAGGATATTCTAAGCGAATCTGAGAGCCTTGGTATTCTGGAACAATACTTTCCCAGTTAACGCTTAACCGTGAACTTCGCTTGATTATTCGTATCGGAGTCTTCCCCGATCAGCGTGCGGTGCATTCAAAAAAGGCTAGTGAAAAATGGTTTTCTCTTTTTCACTAGCCTTATTTATCTTTGTAGCCGCCCCTTACAGCCCCGCGAAAACCCGCATAGCTTTTTCGGCATCGGCCTGCATGGCCTTTTCCGCGGCGAGCGCCAGGTCATGGAAGAACGTGACGTCTTCCTTCTCCAGCATCTCCTTTACTGCGTTGGTGCCGGCTTTGGACATGTAGCTGTAGTAGTTGATTTTGCGAAGTCCATTCGCAACGCCGGTGCGGTAGTCTTCGGGAGAAACACCGCTTCCGCCGTGCATGACAAGCGGCAGGCCGGTTTTCTGAGCGATTACTTTGACACGCTCCAGATCCAGAACCGGCTTGGCTTTGTAAATACCATGCGCGGTTCCGAAGCTCGGCGCCAGCGCGTC